>CAMWSZ010000056.1 GCA_947177005.1 uncultured Clostridia bacterium
GTTGTAGCTGTGTATCTGGTCTTTTTCCGGGCGAGAGCCTCGGAGGAGGACAAAATCGCCAACAATCTGGATGCCTATATCATGGGAGGGGATGAGATCATTTCCCTGGAAAAGGCGCTGGAGGAAGGCATGGTCGTCCGGACCTCTGTGGAGACGCCTACGGAGAATGGCCCTCAGAGGTGGACTTATCGTTACCAAGAGGTCAACGACACGCCCTCCAAGCTGGCCGCCAGCTATGTGGACCTCCTGCGGGGCGAGGAAGAAGGCTTTGTGTTTACAGATATGGAGAACCATGAGCTGGAAGAAGCGCCGGATATGGACCAGACTATTGGTTCCGTGGTTCTGGAGCGTGCGTCCGCGGAAAACCTGCTGCCGGAAGAGGAGCAGGAGAAGACGGAGGACGGCGAGACGGTCAGTAAGATCCTACAGCTGGTGCTGGCCTGGTCGGAAACTTCCCTGGCAGTTCAGGTCTCGCAGCCGGAGGGGAATATTCTGCCGCCGGTGGTAGAGGAGCCGGTGGGCAGCAAGGCCCCGGAGCCTGTGGCCCTGATGGCGCAGCTTGAGTACTTCAACAACCTGCCCGCCGGAAAACTGGGTCTGCCCGGGGATTCCATGGCGGAATACCGGGTGTATCCGGTGGAGGGCTGGGTCCGCGTGTCGGGCATCACCTGCCGGATGCTGAATGTCTATGTTCTGGATTTGCCGGAGGAGTCCAATACCTATATGGGCACCTACTACCTCAGCAGCGACAACAGCGAACTGTTTAAGCTGGATTCCAGCGGTACAATTGTGAAGGTCGATTTGAGCTGATTCAATGGATTTCAGGCGTTCCTTCCGCGTGAAGGAGCGCCTGAAAATAGAAATGATATTAGAACGCTTCGGCGTTGTAATATAAAATTTGCCGGAAAGGAGTACAAAATTATGGATGGCGTTTCGGCCATGAGTGCGCAGGCGTTCGCAATGAACTATGATATGGCGATGCTCAAGAAAACCATGGAAAACGTAGCGCAGCAGGAGATTTCCCTCATTAATGATTTGGCGGAAATGGTTCCCCCGCCCAGCGAGTACAATTTCGACGTATACGGCTGATCCCACAGAGAACGGAAAAAGCTCCCTTAAAGCTCAAAACGGCTTTAAGGGAGCTTTTGCTGTGCCGGTTACGGCTTCTCGCGCCAGGTCTCCTTGTTGGCGTTGGACCAGACAACCTGATTGCGGCCAAAACGTTTGGCGTCGTAGAGCATGGTGTCAGCGATTTTCAGATAGGTGTCAAACGAGTCCTCTGCGGTGGGGATGTGTGTGACCCCGCCCACGCTCACCGTCACCCATTGGCTGACCGAGTGGCTGTGCGAGATGTGCAGGTCTTCCACCGCCTGCCGGATGCTCTTCATAAATTCAAACGTAGGTGTTGCGTCATCTCCAACGTACAGCGCCACAAATTCCTCCCCGCCGTAACGGGCGAAAAAATCGGTGGAGCGCTGGAGGCGGGAGGAGATGCACGCCGCCACGGCGCTCAGGACCTTGTCTCCGGCGGGATGGCCGTAGGTATCGTTATACGCCTTGAAATTATCGATATCAAACATACAGATAGTAAAGGGGAGCTTGAACCGGATCGCGGACTGCCACTTGATGACGCTCTCCTCCTCGTACCGGCGACGGTTGGCCACGCCGGTCAGCGCGTCTACGGACGCCTCCGCCTTGAATTTCATCTGGTAGTGATACAGCTGGATATGGGTTTTGACCCGGGCCTTGATGATGACAGGACTGAAGGGCTTTGTGATATAGTCCACAGCCCCCATCAGCAGGCCCTTTTCCTCGTGCTGCACATCCGACAGGCTGGTAATCAGCACTACCGGGATGTATTTTGTCACCTCAGACGCTTTCAGCTCCCGCAGCAGCATGTAGCCGTCCATGTCGGGCATGATGATGTCCAGCAGAATGAGGGAAAAATTACCGTTGCGGGCGGTGAGCAGGCCCTCCCTGCCGGTCTGACAGATGGTGATCTCAAAATTCTCACTTAAAATCGAACGCAGGAATTCGCCTTGAACCGGACTGTCGTCAATCACTAATATCTTATCCATAGGCCCTCACGGCCTCCTTTCTGACCTTTTCTAAAAATACGGAACTGCGCTTTTACGAACACTTCCTATCCGAAATATTCTGAGCGACATAGACCACAGTCCGAGGCAGGTCGTCGCTCCCGGTACGGCCCAGCACCGCCGAGGCGCGGACCCAGGTGCATTCTTCGCCCTCCAGCTCCGGCATACGCCGGTACTCCATTTCCACGCTGGGATGCCACCAGCGCAGCTGTTCCCGCAGGTTGTCAACGCACATGACGCGCAGATATTCCTCCCGGTCGTCGGGATGAATGAAGTTTTTGGCATAGACCTGCGAGGCGGCTATATAGTCCACATCGCTGCCCAGCACGTCGCCGACGCGGCCCAGCTGGGTCACCGTGCGGAAGGTATTGTTGTCCAGGTCGATGTAGTACACGCAGAAGAACAGCTTGTTGAGACTGGTGATGATATCGCTCCGGTCCTGAAGCATCTGCCGGTGTTCCTCCTCGCGGACCCGTTCTTTGGTGATGTCGCGGCCCAGAATATGGACCATAACCTGATCGCCCCGGCGCACATAGAGCACATGCTGTTCCAGCCAGAGCGTTCCCCGGCGGGCGCGGTACTGACAGATTTCCTCCTGAAAGTCCTCTGTCATTGCCGCCATTTCCCGCAGGTGTTCCAGAGAGAGCAGTTCCCGGCATTGGAAGACGTCCTCCGGGGCGATAAAATGATCCAGGGCCTGCTGGAAGTAGAAGGAGTAGTCGCCCATATCGGTATTTTGCAGGTCGGCGGCCTCGTCCAGGCTGACCCGTTCGCACACGCCGCTTTCCAGATCAATGGTATTCATCATACTGAACCGGGAGCGGAGGATAGCGGCCATCTGCATATCCCGCTGGCTGTGGGTCAGCTCCCGGCGCATACGCTCGTCCACATCCTGAAAGGAGAGGACAGCATACCCTGCCGCCTCCAGGCTCTGACCGAATTGGGCGGTAATAGAGACATAGCGGCAGGTGCCGCCGTACAGCCACTGACAGAGCAGCTCTATTTTCTCCTCCCCGGCGTCACGGCTGCGGCGCAGGGCGTCCAGGGAGAATTTTTGTTCAAAGGAGGCGGCGTAGGCGGGATGAATTTTGCTTATAATATCGGGGATCAGCGTTTCCTCCCACGGTATTTTTCTGGGTGTACGGCCCTTATGTATTATGCCGTCAACGCTGACAGGCTCAGCGGCGCCGGAATCCATATCCAAGGTATAGATGCCGAAATGCTGTCCGGCGAGGGTACGGATGACCTCCCGCTGCTGGATGCTTGCCTCCTCCAATTCCAGACCGTCGCGGAGCACTTCATCCACATCCTTGACACAGAGGAAAGCAGTGGGGAACCTGTTTTCATCGAAAAAGCCGGGCACGATTTCCATTAGGTTCCAGCGCCAGCCGTCGCCGGAATCATTGCGGCGGCGGTAGATGCAGGTCAGCTGATCCCGGCCCGCGCGCAGGTCTGAGCGGATCTGGGAGAGGCGGGAGAAAGCGGTGAAGCGCTCCACATCCCCCGGATGAATGAAGCCGCTTTCCACAAAGCGGAGCATCTGGGAGGAGAAGCTCTCCCCGCTGGTTTGGAAGAGGAGCCCGGCGGAGTCGCTTTTCAGGACCGTGCAGCGGTCCTGATTCAGGTCCACAAGCAGGACCTTCCGGTAGGTATAGCCGGTGGTGTCCACCCGGGGGGTGACGGTAATGAGGAAGGCCGGGATGGAACCGGCCCAGGTAATCCGGGCGGCGACCATGTCCACCACGCCGCCGAGGACCTCGCTGTAGTTGATGGAGCGGCTCTCCTGTTTCCCTTGGATGGAGAGGAGGGGACAACTGCTGCAAATAGTGGTCCAGATCTGATGGCAGGGCATACCGAGCCGCGTCTTGGGGGAGACTTCCTCGATAAACTTATTAAAGTATAAGACAGTGTGATCGTCCTGACGGATGACATAGACTCCGGTTTTTGGCATAGCGTCCAGTATATTCTGATAATCCTTACTCTCCAAAGTATTCCCTCCAATAGCAAGATGGATTTTTGCGATTTACCGCCGGCGGAACAGGGCAGCCGCGGCGGCAAAAGGGTCATACTGCCTGCCGGTTATGGCAGGACGATACGTTTTCATAATCATTGTATCACAAAACCTTTCAGGAATCAATGTATTCCTCAATACTGTGAGAAATTTTTCTTGCATGCGGGAGGAAGAAAATTCGGGGAGACAGACAGGCGGCGAACCGTTTTTTTGCGCACAAATAAGGCCGGGAATCTGCCGCCGGATTCTCAGCCTTGAAGGGACGTTGTTAACTTAATCCGCTGCCACCAGCAAAAAGCCCTCGCTGCCCGCCGGACCGGCGGTTTCGGAGAATACCGCGTCCTGCGCGGACAGGAATTCCTTCAGCGCCTGATACTCCCCGGCGTTCATCTCGTAGCACGCGCCGGCGATCCAGACGCTGTCCAGATTTTCCTCCACCCACGCCGCGGCCAGCGGACTGGCAGTGGTCAAAATACCGGCATAGGAGGTCTGGACCGGAAAACCTCCCGCATCATCAAGCAGGGCGGTCCCGGCTTCGGGGTCTGACGGCAGTGCGGCGAATTCCGCCGGATACTCCGGCGCTGCGTCCGCGGACTTCCCGGCCTCCGCTGTCGGAGCGGCCTGCGTTTGGGAAGCCGCACCGCTGTTCCTCACTTTCGGCATTGTCTGCTCCGTCTCCGGCATGGACAGAGGCTCGCCGCTGTCTGCTGCGGTGTAAGGGGCGGCTCCGCTGCCGGAAATGCCGGTTGTCACGGCGGACTCGGGTGCCGGCTGGGAAACCACCTGCATATCGCTGGTATCCTCGACCGGCCCGATTTTCCACAGGCCCAGCGCGGCCAGCAGGCAGCAGGCGGCCAGCGCAGCCCATTGCCGCCAGTGAAGAAACGGCTTTCCGGTTTTTTTATTCTGCGGCGTTGTCCGGACACGCTCCATGACAGTCCCGGCAAAGCCGTCGGGGACCCGCATGGAGTCCATGTCGTCCATTACGGCGTCATGGATTGCGATTTGTTCATTGAAATAGTTCTGACAGGCAGAACAGTGCGCCATATGCTCCATCAGGGCAAGCCGGTCCCGGTCGGACAGCATACCGTCGATAAAGGCGCTGATGAGCTCCTCGTAACCCTCGCACGTATTCATGACCGACCCTCCTTCCTCTTTTCTGAATATTTAGACGGAAGATACCCGGATAAGTTCCCTTTTTTCAGCAGTATTTTTCGCAGGGCCTGCCGCGCCCGGGAGATACGGGATTTCACGGTCCCCAGATCCATGTCCAGCACGTCCGCGATCTCCTCATAGCTCAGCTCCTGATATTCCCGCAGGATCAGGATTTTTCTGTGGTCCTCGCTCAGCGCCTGCAAACCGGCGGTCACGGCCTCCCGCAGCTCGGCTCCTTCGGCGGACTCCTGCGGTCCCGGACTCTGGTCCGGAATATGCAGCGGCGTCTCCGAGTCATCCAGGGACGTTTCCTCCCGCTGCCGTTTGCCCTTCCGCAGGTGGTCAATGGCCGCGTTGGTGGTCAGACGGTACATCCAGGTGGAAAACCCGGACTCCCCGCGGAAATTGGGCAGGCCCTTCCAGGCGGACAAAAAAGCCTCCTGTGCGGCGTCGCTGGCGTCCTCGGGGTTCCCGCACATACGCAGCGCCAGGGCGTATACTTTTTTTTCATAGAGCCGGACCAGCTGTTCAAAGGCACCGGCGTCACCGGCGGCCGCGGCCCGGACCAGTTCTTCAGCCGTCATGCAGATCCCTCTTGATTCCTTTCGTCACGCGATAAACATCCTCCAGCGTTTCCATTCGAACGATTTGCTCCTTGTAATAGGAGGCGTGGGGCACGCCCTTCAGATACCAGGCATAGTGCCGCCGGGCGGTCAGGACGGCGGTTTTTTCACAGTTATATTCCGCGGCCAGTTCGATCTGCCGCACCGCCGTGTCACACCGTTCCGCCAGCGGGGGCCGTTGGGGGCAGGGCAGGCCGTTCAGCACCGCCTCCGCCTGCCGGAACAGCCAGGGATTCCCGAAGCAGCCCCGGCCGATCATAGCCATATCCGCGCCGGTCTGCCGCAGGATTTTCACGGCGTCCTCCGGCGAGAATACGTCGCCGTTGGCGATGACCGGAATAGACACCGCTTCTTTTACCTCCCGAATCGTGCTCCAATCGGCGGTGCCGCCGTACATCTGCACCCGCGTCCGCCCGTGGACCGCCACCGCGGCCACGCCCACCTGCTCCAGCATTCTGCTCAGCTCCACTGCGTTGATGCAGCTTTTATCCCAGCCCCGGCGCATTTTCACCGTCACCGGCGTCTGCACCGCCTTTACCACCGCCTCCGCGATGCGGACCGCTTTTTCCGGGTCCTTCATCAGTGCGCAGCCGTCGCCGCTGGACACCACTTTTCCAACAGGACAGCCCATATTGATATCCAGAATATCCGCGCCGCTAGCCTCCACGGCAATCTGCGCCGCCTCGGCCATACAGGCGGTATCGCTGCCGAAAATCTGCGCCGCGAACGGCTTTTCTCCCGGAAACGGCGTCAGCAGCAGCCGGCTTTTTTTATCCTGATAGCACAGCGCCTTTGCGCTGACGAGTTCTGTATAAGTCAGTCCTGCGCCCAGCTCGGAACAGATCTGCCGGTATGCGGCGTCTGTCACTCCGGCCATTGGCGCAAGGGCCAGCTTGGAATGGATAGGTACGTTTCCGATCTGCATGAACACGGTCTCCTTTGTAAGCGGGATGTAGGATCCTGCCTATTATATCACAACTTCTCCAATACGACAACTATTTTACAGGGGGTTTACAAATCCGCGGGCCTTCGCTGGAAGATTATTCTATAATATATCCTGAATATACAAAAATCTGAAGATATTGCTAGTTATGTTGTACAAACTTTATATAAACGCTACGAAATACGGTTGACAAGAAAAAAATGAGCGGTATAATAATAAAATAAGAAAAAGAGGTTCAACTACCCTCATGATATATTTATTACTGTAGACAGGAGGATGCTGTTTATGCTTACGCAGGAGAAAAAGATGACCACCGATGTCTTTTTTCAGAAGATCGCCTGCAAAGAACCCTGGAACATCCGCACGCAGGAAGTAGACCAGCCTGTGGAGTCCTGGGATGAGATCGAGACCTATATCCGGGATATGCTTGACGACGGGAATCAGTTTGTGACGCTGACAGCCGAAAAGATCAACTCCAATATCCGCTATGTACAGGCCAGCCAGTACGGCTGCGAGATCGTCGTGCAGCTTGGCATAGAGGAGGGGGAATACACCCGGCTGGTGGAAAAGATGTGTACAGAGGAGGAGTGTCTGGACATCTTCCGGGAGTACTTTTTCTCCACCCATGTCCGGAATCCAGGCGATTACAGCCCGGTAAAATTTTACGTGTAACAGGAAACGAATAACGGGGCAGGCGGAAAATCCGCTTGCCCCATTTTATTATCAGCAGGTCGCGCCGCCGGACGTATGCAGGTCGGCATCCAGAATCTGCTGCTTGCGCTCCAGCAGCTCATTGCCCAGAAGCTGCGCCTCCACGTTCTCAAAGCCGAGACGCTCAATGGTCTTGGCGAAGCGCTCGCCGGTCTTGCCCTGTTCACGGAACAGCAGAATCGCCTTTTCGATGACATTCAACGCCTCTTCCTTGTCGGTAAAGACCTTGCTCAGCGCACGGCCATGCGCCACTTTTTTGCCCCAGCGTCCGCCGATGTAGATTTTGAAGCCATAAGTACCCTCGCCCATTGCGTCGAAATGGCAGGCGCTGATGCAGCGGCCGCAGTTGTTGCAGACGTTCTTGTCGATTTCGGCGACGCCGTCCTCCAGCGTGGCCGCGCCCATGGGACACGCCTGCACCACGCCGCATTTCTTACAGCCGTTACACTCATCGGGGTCCAGATCGGGAATCCGCTGGCCGATGATGCCCAGATCGTTCAGGTCGGGCTTGACGCAGTTATTGGGACAGCCGCCCACGGCGATTTTGAACTTGTGGGGCAGCCGGACGGTGCGGTAGCCCTTATAGAAGCGCTCATGGATCTCCTCGCTCAGGCCAAAGGAATCCAGCAGGCCGTACTGGCAGGTAGTGCCCTTGCAGGCCACCACGGGACGCACCAGGGAACCGGTGCCGCCGGTCTCCAGACCCTCTTTAGCGATGTAGGCCCGGAAGTCCTCGATTTTGTCGTAGGGGACGCCCTGAACCTCAATGGTCAGGCGGGTGGTTAACGTAATATTGCCGTTGCCGAACTTCTCCGCGGCCTCGGTGATGCACCGCTGCTGGGCGGCGGTGATCTTGCCGTTGACGGTGATGATGCGGGCGGAGAAATTATCCGTGCCCTTGTTGTTCAGGAAGCCTAAAGCTTTGACCCGCTTCTCGTCTGCGGCGCTGACAGTGAGAGTTGCCATAAAAATTTTCCTCCTAGCAATATTTAATCTTCAATCTCCGTGAAGGCCGTACCGCCCTCCAGAATTTTTGTATTGGTGTAGCCATAATATTTCAGCCGGTTCTGGGTGAGATAGGCCCGTTTGCCCTTGGCGCATACCAGCAGCAGCTTGGCGTCCTTGCTCAGGCCCTCGACTTCGCCGCTGATCGTGGTCAGGTCAAGATACTTCTTGCCCTCCAGCGACGGGGCCAGGGCGCAGTCGATGATCTCGCAGTCATCCGCCGCGCCGGCGGCGTACGCAGCGGGCGTAACGCTGTCCATTTGGCCGTCCAGCTTATTCATGAGAATGTTGGCGCAGTGGGCAAACGGATGAATCGCGGTGGAGAACGGCGGAGCATAGGCAAAATCCATTGCCGCCAGCTGATCGACGGTAGCGCCCATTGAAATAGCCACCACGCCGATATCGGTCATTTTATCCACCGCGCCGGTGCCCAGCACCTGCACGCCGGCCAGTTTCCGGGACGCTCTCTCCGCAATCATCTTGACGGTAAAGCTGCCCGCGCCGGGATAATAATGGGCCTTGTCGTCCACGACGGCCACCACCGTTTCGACGTCGATGCCCTCCGCTTTTGCTGCGGTTTCGGTGAGACCGGTCCGGCCCACGTTCAGGCCGCCGGGCAGCTTTGCCACGCCGGTGCCCAGCACGCCGGGATACGACACTTCCTTACCGGCGATGCTCTGCGCCAGAGCGCGTCCGGCGATGTTGGCGGTGGAGCCCATGGGAGACCAGGCCGGTTTGCCGGTCTGCCGGTTCCGGACCATAGCGCAGTCACCGGCGGCGTAAATATCCGGGATATTGGTGCGCATGGCCCCGTCCGTCAGGACCGCGCCCTTGCACATCTCGATACCGGAACCCTCCAGGAACGCGGTGTTCGGACGAATCCCGATTGCCAGCACCAGGGCGTCGGATTTCAGGCCGCGTTCCTTCTTTGGGGTTTTCACCAGGACCTTTTCCACCTTGCCGTCTCCCCCGACGCCCTCCAGAGAGGTGCCGGTCAGGGGCATAATACCCTCCTCAGACATCTTGTTTTCCACATACTCGCACAGCTCGGGATCAAGGAAATTGGGCAGTACATGGGGTGCGAAATCGACGACCGTTGTTTTGACGCCCTTCGCGGCCAGATTCTCGGCCACTTCCAGCCCGATAAAGCCGCCCCCGGCCACGACAGCCTTTTTGATCTCGCCCGCTTCTACGGCGGTACGCAGGGCAATCGCGTCGTCCGGCGTGCGCATAGTGAACACATTTTTCAGGTCAAGCCCCTGAATGGGGGGTACAAAGGGGGAAGCGCCGGAAGCGATGACCAGTTTATCATAGCTGTACACGTTTACCTCGCCGGTTTGGAGGTTTTTGGCCTCCACCGTATGCCCGGCGGGGTCTACGGACACGGCTTCAGTCTGCGTCAAAACCTTCGCGCCGGTCAGCTTCTCGAACTTCTCCGGGGTGTTCACAATCAGCTGCCCTTTCTCATGGATCACATCGCCCACGTAGTAGGGCAGGCCGCAGCCGGCATAGGAGATATCCTTTCCCTTGGTCAGTATGGTCACTTCACAGCTGCGGTCCTCCCGCAGCAGTTTTGCGGCGGCCTTCGTACCGGCGGCCACGCCGCCCACGATCAGTATTTTCATTGCCTCGTCTCCTTTAAATTGGATAAAATACAATCTCTCAAGGCTCCCTCAGAGAGGGAGCCTCTGTGTCAGGAATCCGTCAGTTCATCATAACGCCCATGCCGTCCAGGATATCCTCCAGCGTGTCACGGCCTGTAGTATACGAAATTTGCAGTGTTTTTGGCTTTTTTCCGGCGGATGCACTGACGATTCCCGCTTTTTCCGACAGTGCCCGCGCGATTTCCGCGCCGCAGGCATCGCAGTGGTTTCGGGCCGTACAGAAGCCGCATTTCGCATATGTAACAGAAAAGGTTTCTATCATAGGATGTTCAATTGAGCTGTACGCTGGGGAAGAGGCTGGCGTCCGTATGGGGCAAAAAGCTGGCCGCGACGAATTCATCCATATAGCCCGGCTCATTGCTCAGCTCCAGATAGGTCATGGACCGGGACAGTTCAAAGACCTTATCCCGCGCCTGACTGGACAGCAGCATCGCATACGCGCCCGTCAGGGACGAATTGCCGATATAGTGGAAATGCTCCAGCGGGATATCCGGGAACATGCCGATTGTCACGGCATTTTTCATATTGATGCCGCTGCCGATGCCGCCCGCCACATAGACCCGTTCAATGACGGACGCATCAAAGCCCAGAGAGGAAAGCATCGTCTGTGTGGCGGAGAAAATAGCACCCTTCGCACGAATAAAGTTGTCGATGTCCACCTCGTTG
>CAMWSZ010000057.1 GCA_947177005.1 uncultured Clostridia bacterium
TCCCACATTACCGCTCGCTCTTGGATCTTATCTTGTTTTAATTGAGGATTAGTATCAGTTTATCGAAAAAGCCTGAATCCTCTTCCTTGAGAATCTAGGCTTTTTTGACAAGCTGAAAGCAATATTGCCCTCCTCAAAACAGCGGCACGCAGTTGACCCCCCGGAGGGCGGATATCTGCCTCCATACGTCTGCTGCCTGGAGTCCTTGGGAATCCTCAACTGTGTATTGTATTTTATGACGCATCCGCCGCACAGTCCGCCGGACCACCGCGCAGCATCTCCAGCCCGTGGGCCAAGGCGGGGAGCACGGCCTCCAGATTCTCTCTGACCGCTTTGGGACTGCCGGGCAGATTGACGATCAGGCTTCGGTTCCGAATCCCTGCCGCCGCCCGGGACAGCATGGCACGGTTTGTTATGGCCATTGATTCCTGCCGCATCGCCTCCGGGATACCGGGGGTCATCCGCTGGCAGACAGCGTTGGTCGCCTCCGGCGTCACATCCCGGGGCGCGAAGCCGGTGCCCCCGGCAGTGATAATCAACGCAATATCCCTGCCGTCCGCCAAACGGACGAGAATATCTTGGATCTGCTCCTGTTCGTCGGGGACAACCACGCGCTCTGTCACCTGATAACCGGCGTCCTCCAATAAAGTCGCCGCCAATGGCCCCGCAGTGTCCGGACGCTCCCCGCGAAAACTCCGGTCGCTGACGGTCACAACTGCCGCTGTAAACATTTGCTTTACCTCCTATTCCAACAACAATAAATCTTCCGGACAGACCGCCACCCGGATCTGTTTTTGTTCCGGCAGGGCCATCCAGATCTCTTTCCGCAGCTCCATGCGCAAAAGGGGTGCGTCCTGCGCGGCTTTTTCCGGCCGGAGCATCACCAGCATGGAAAATACGTCCTCCGTCACCCGGACCGTCTCGCAGGCAAAAGAATTGATCTCCTCCGTCCCGGCCGGATGAACGCAGTTTGCCCGGATGCCAAGCGTTGTGACGCCCTCACGCCAGGGGGCAGCGGCACGGAAAGACAGTTTCCAGTCCGGAACAGCGAGTTGTCCCGCGCCGTTTCCGGGACGGACAGGGACATAGTTTTTACATCCGGAGATCCGTGCGGCACTGACCGTCACCGGGTCCGTCATCAATTCCCGCAGGCTGACCGCCGGGGAAGATTTGCCACGGTCCAGCACGCACACCTTTCCGCAATTCCGATAGGCTTCTCCGCGGTCGTGGCTGACCCAGACCGCCGGGCCGCTGAACTGTGCCAGCACGTCCTGCAATTCCAGTTCCAGCTGCCATTTGAGATAGCTGTCCAAGGCCGCGAAGGGCTCGTCCAATAAAATGGCCGCCGGTTCCGACGCCAAAATCCGTGCCAGAGCGGTCCGCTGCTGCTGGCCGCCGGAGAGCTGACGGGGCAGCAGCTTTTCGGTCCCCTCCAAACGAAGCATAGCGATCAGCTCCGTAATTCTGGCCCGACACCGGGATTTTTCCTGTTTTGGCAGGCAAACGGCGATATTCTGCTCCACCGTCATATTGGGGAACAGGGCGTATTGCTGAAACAGATACCCGATATGCCGCTGCTGCGGCGGCAGGTCGATTTTCTTTTTGCTGTCGAAGAGCGTGCGGCCGTTCAGTACGACAAATCCCTCGTCGGGTCGCTCGATCCCGGCGATGCATCTGAGTGTCACGCTTTTCCCGCACCCCGACGCCCCCAGTAAGGCCAATACCCCGCCGTTTCCGGCGGTAAAATCCACGTCCAGCAGAAAATCTCCGTACCGTTTCCGTATACTTGCCGTCAGCGCCATGTACGCTTCTCCTTTCGCTCCAGCAGGTTGACCGCCAGCAGTACAACGGTGGATATGGCCAGATTCACCAGTACCCACCGAAGAGCAAGTCCGTCCTCATTGGTGCGCCAGAGCTGGTAGACGGTGGTGGAAATGGTGGCGGTTTTTCCGGGGGTGTACCCCGCGATCATGGACGTTGCACCGTACTCACCAAGCGCCCGGGCGAATGCCAGCACTGTCCCCGCCAGAATTCCCTGACGGCAGGCAGGCATCCGTATCCGCCAGAAGATAAAGGTATTGCTGAGCCCCAGCGTTTTCCCGGCCTGGGCCAGCGTTTCGTCGAAGGACTCAAAGGCACCCCGGGCGGTACGGTACATGAGTGGAAAAATCACGACCGCCGTTGCAAAAATGGCCGACCACCACGTCATGGTCAGACGCAGCCCGAACGTTTCCAGCGCCCAACGTCCGGCGATCCGTTTGGGACCCAGAATCAGCAGCAGCAGGTAGCCCACCACGGTAGGCGGCAGAACCAGCGGCAGGGTCAGCGCCACGTCCAGCAGTCCCTTGACCGCCCGGGGTGCTTTGGCGATGTAATAGGCCGACCAGATGCCCAGAAAAAAGACGATCACCGTGGAGACAGCGGCAATGCGCAGTGAATTAAACAGCGGATACCAGTCCATCAGCCCAGGGGGATAAAGCCTACGCTTTCCAGCACCGCCGCGCCGTCAGGGGAGCGGACGTAGTCCAGAAACGCCTCTGCCTCGTCCGGATGCCTGCTGACGCTCAGCACCGCCGCCGGATAGATCACCTGTCCGCACATCTCCGCCGTGGCGGTATCGACAGTAGTCAGACCGGCGGAAAAGGCGTCGGTGGCGTAGATGATGCCGCAGTCCACCGCACCCTCAGAGACCTGCGTGGTGACCTCCTTCACGTTGGAGCCGTAGGTGATGCACCCGCTGAGTGCCTCCTCATTCAAGCCCCAGAAGTCGAAAATTTTCTGTGTGTACTGCCCTACGGGTACGTCGCTGTTGCCCATTGCCAGCAGAACGGTCCCGGCCTCCAGCGCGGCTTTCAGACCGTCATAGCTCTGGATACTGGCCGGATTGCCATCCGGTACTGCAAGCGCCACCTTGTTTTCCAGCAGATCAAACCGGGTCTCCGTTTTGACAAAATCCAGACCCTCCGTATTGACATCCGCACTGGCAGCGGCGTCAAGCTGGTCCATCTGCTTCTGACCGGCGGAGATGAAAATATCACAGTCCGCGCCCTCTTGAATCTGGGTTTTCAGGGTGCCGGAGGAATCAAAGTTGAAGGTCAGCCTGATATTCGGGTGGTCCTTCCGGTAATTTTCACCGATTTCGGTCAGGGTCTCCTGCATAGACGCGGCGGCAAAGACAGTCAATTCGGTCGATTTGGTCTCTTTTTCTTTGCCGGAGCCGCCGCAGGCGGTCAGAGCCAGCGCAAGCGTCAGGGCGAGAAGGGACAGCGCATGTTTTCTCCAGTTTTTCATCTTTATTCTCCATTTCGCGTCACGTGCTGCTTTATAACAGGGCGCAAATCCTTATTTGCCAAACCCGCAGTTTGGGAATGTACAGGTCTCGCATCCCAGACACAGCCCGCCCTCGCCCAGGCAGGCGATTTCCCGGCGGGTGACCGGAACTCCTGCCGCGATGCGGGGGAGAATCAGGTCAAAGACGGTGCGTTTGGCGTACATCACGCACCCCGGCAGACCCATTACCGGCGTACCATCGTCGAAATACCCCAGCAGGAACATCGCCCCCGGCAGAACCGGTGCGCCGTAGGTTACAATTTCTGCGCCGCTACGTTTAATGGCGCCGGGGGTATTGTCGTCGGGGTCCACGCTCATACCGCCGGTGCAGAGTACCAGCTCCACGCCCCGGGTCCGCACGTCCGCAATCGCGGCGGCGACATTTTCCAGACCGTCGCCAACAATCCGGTGTTCCGTCACGGAGATTCCGAATTCCGACAGTTTTTTCTCCACAACCGGGGTAAAGGCGTCCTGAATCAATCCCTTTGAGACCTCGCTGCCGGTGGTAATGACGCCTGCTGTTTTCAGCTTCCAAGGCAGCAGTTCCAGCAGCGGCGTTCCCCCGCCGGTTTCCTCGGCTTTCGCCAGCCTGGCCTCCTCGATCACCAGCGGGATAACTCTTGTACCGCAGAGCTTGTCCCCCTTTTTGACCGCCGTGTTTCCGTGGCGGACGGCAATCATGATATCGTCCAGTAAATTGATCTCGTTTAACCGGCGGGTATCGACCCGGAAAAGACCGTCAATCGCCGCCGATAACTCCAATTTTCCCTCCTTTACTGGACCGCTGCGGACCATATTCTCATTTTCGCACAACCGGCAGAGGCGTTCCGCCGCGTCGTTCTCGTGGACCATACCGGGGACCATTTCCCAGACATACAGATTTTCCTTTCCCATTGACAGCAGGACCGGGATATCCTCCTCCTGCACAACATGTCCCTTACGGAAACGGGCGTCCTTGTACTGTCCGGGAATGATCTGGGTCATATCGTGGCAGAGGACGTGTCCCACTGCGTCCTGGGTGCGGATCAGCTTCATAATGCCGCCTCCTCGTTTAAGATTTCAATGGGGTCTCCCGCCCGGACAGACCCTTCTTTCCTTACGACCGCAAAAATTCCCTCAGACGGCATAACGCATTTGCCGGTGGCTTTTTTAATGGCGCAGTCGTTGTGACACTTCTTGCCGATTTGCGTAACCTCCACCTCCGTTTCCCCAATCCGAAGACGGGTTCCGATTGGAAGATTTTTCAGTTCGATTCCTGCGGTGTTGATATTTTCCGCGAAAGCGCCGGGCTTCAGCTGTGGGAGGAGCTCCCGCATTTTGTCAACGCTCTCCTCCGCCAGCAGGCTGATTTGACGGTGCCAATCCCCGGCGTGTGCGTCGCCAATAATACCGTGGCGCAGCTTCAGCCGGATTTCCGGGACCTCATGCTTGACCGTCCCTTTTTTTTCGCTGATGTTGACGGATACCACACGCGCCATGTTACCACTCCTTTTCATAATCGCCGCTTCTGCCGCCGGTTTTGCGGCACAGATGAATTTTTCCGATTTCCATGTCCTTCTGGACCGCTTTGCACATATCGTAGATGGTCAGAGCGGCGGCGGATACGGCTGTCAGGGCCTCCATTTCCACCCCGGTTTCGCCCCTGCACCGCGCCTCCGCACGGATACGGACAGCCGTCTCCTCCACGGTAAAGGAAAGATCGACGCCCGTCAGGCGGAGCGGATGACACATGGGTATCCACTCGCCGGTACGTTTGGCGGCCATGATCCCGGCCACCTGCGCCACTGCCAGTACGTCGCCCTTGGCGATGCCGCCGGTACGAATACGGTCCGCCGTCTGGCGCGACATGTGTACGGTTCCTTCCGCGGCGGCAGTGCGGAACGTCTCCGGCTTGTCCGACACATCCACCATTTTTGCACGGCCCTGTTCGTTGATATGAGAAAGTTCCTCCATTGTCAGCCTCCGATTTGATTCATATTCCGTCCGGCATCGCTGCGGCCGGTTTCGGTCAGGCGGTGCCTGGCGGGCTTGGCAACAATCCCTGCTTGGATTGCCCGGTATAACGCATCCCCGTCGAGACCCCGCAGCGGAATCTCCTGGTCAGAATGGAGGCAGGGCTTTAACCGGCCGTCCGCCGTAACCCGGATCCGGTCGCACTGTCCGCAAAAGCGGTGACTCATAGGCGTAATAAGCCCAACCAGTCCCTGACCATCGGGCAGGCGGTAACGCCGGGCAACGCCGGAGGTATCCGCAGGCTCCAGCTCCGGGCAGGCGGTCAGAACGGCGGAAGCAGGCAGAAACGCAGCCCGGTCACTGTTCCCGACGGGCATCAGTTCAATAAAACGGACCTCCAAGGGACACCGCCGGGTCAGATTAACGAAATCCGGGATTTCATCCTCATTAAACCCCTTCATCAGCACCACATTAAGCTTGGTTCCAGTAAAACCTGCCGCGTAAGCCGCTTCAATACCGGAAAACACGTCTGTCAGGCATCCGGTGCGGGTTATATAGGAAAACCGTTCCGAACGGAGTGTGTCCAGACTGATATTCAGACGGTCCACCCCGGCTTCCCGGAGGGGGGCAGCCATTCGGGACAGCGCCGTACCGTTGGTGGTCATGCAGACCTCCTCCACGCCCTCCAGCGCCGCAATCCCCCGGCAAATGTCCAAAATTCCCCGGCGCACCAGCGGTTCACCTCCCGTAATGCGGATTTTTTTGACCCCGCAGCGAACCGCCTGCCGGACAATCCCGACAAGCTCCTCTACAGAGCAGATGTCCGCATGGGTCCGTTTCGGGACCCCCTCCGCCGGCATACAGTACCGGCATCGGAGATTGCAGAGATCTGTGACGGACAGGCGGAGATAGGTGATATCGCGTGCATAGTTATCTTTCATAGCAAGCCCTCTGTCTATAAAATATACCATTGAATTTTCTAAATGTATGTTGTTTCAGCAACATTTCTTTGCAGTCTGAAAATAAAATTCCTATTTCAGCGATTTCCATGTGCTGAGATGTTCACCAGCCGCCAGCAGGGTGAATTGATTCTTTCGGAAACGGATCAGGCCCTCCTGTTCCATCAGGCTCAGCTCATGGGACAGCTTGCTGCGGTTGACGCAGAGGAAGGCCGCCAGTTCCTCACGGGAAAAGGGAATCTGGAAGGAATTTGTGCCGCGGCGTCCGGCCTGCATGGTCAGATAGGTCAGGACCCGGTTCCGCACGCCCCGTTGGGAGAGAATGGCTAAGCGGTAATGTTTCCGCATATTTTCGTTGGAAATATAGGCCAGAAGCTGGTGGTAGACCTCCAGGCGGTCCGGTTCCGGCAGGAGTCCGGCGGCGAGAATCAGCTCCGGCGGCAGGAACAGCACCGCGGTTTCCGACGCCGCAACCGCATAGTATGGCGCACGGCGGCTTTCCGTACAGATGAGGTCTGCCCCCAGCAGATAGGGCGGATGCAGGGTGTTCATCAGGCTGGTGAAGCCGTCGGAAAAAATCTGCTGGATCTGTACGCTGCCCTCCGCCACCACGCCGAACCGGTCCATATATTTCTGAGAATCAATAATAACGGCATTTTTTTCATACTTTTGCAGTCTGACCAGCGGTAAAACAGACTGCCGGACCACATCCTCCGGCAGATTCCGGAACAGCCTGCACGCCTGAAGAACCAGTATGAAATCCTGCATAGTGTACCTCCTTTGACAACAGTCGAAAAAGCTGCCTGTGACGGCAGCTTTTTGGTTTCGACAGCTATTCCGGCTTTTTTATATCCCTCCGGCAGCGCCGGGCTAAGGATAGATTTATTGTAACGCATGACGTCCGCTGTGTCAAACAAATTTTCAGGTCTCCTGAACAGTACTGCACACGCTCTCAGGCAAAATGCCCAAACATTCAAACCCGCCCTTGTCCGTTCTTTGACGCACGGCTGTCCAGCACCTGCCGCATGGTGGATTTCAGCTTGTCGATCTGGACCGGCTTGGCGATATGGGCGTCCATGCCGGATTCAATGGCGTCACGCACGTCGTCCACAAAGGCGTTGGCCGTCATGGCGATAATCGGGATATCCTGCGCGGAGGGATGACTGCTGCTGCGGATTTTCCGGGTCGCGGTGTAGCCGTCCATTACGGGCATCTGTACGTCCATTAAAATCAGGTCATAGCCGCCGGGCCGGGAGTTTTCAAATGCCTCCACAGCCTCCCGGCCATTGGCGGCAGTGTCGCAGGCGGCACCCAGGGAGCCGAGGATCTTGACCAGAATGATCCGGTTGACCTCAATGTCGTCCACCACCAGAATGCGGCGGCCCCGCACCACATCCGGCAAATGGTTTTCCTCCTTTGTATGGCTGCCCATTACGCGCCGGACAGCCTCCTGAAAGGTACTCATAAAGAAGGGTTTGGGCATGAAGTGGCTGATGCCGATTTCCGTCGCCTCCTGCTCGATATCGCTCCAATCGTAGGCGGTGAGCAGGAGAATGGGGATCTTGTCGGAATAATTTTTCCGGATGAGCCGGGCGGTCTCCAGACCGTTCAGATTAGGCATCTGCCAGTCCAACAGGATGAGGCCGTAGGGATGACCCGCCTCCCGATGCTCCCGCATCATCCGGATCGCGGTCCCGCCGTCGGTAGCGTAATCCGTGACGACGCCCACCCGGGACATGATCTTGACGATATTCCGGCAGATCTCCTCATCGTCGTCGGCTACAATCATTTTGTCAATTTTATAGTCTTTCCAGAACGCAGGGTCGTTCTCCTCTTCCCGGATGCGCAGCTCCAGCTCTACCGTAAAGGTGCTGCCCTCCCCCAGCGTGCTCTCCACGCGAATGGTGCCGCCCATTAGATCGACAAGGCTTTTTGTGATAGCCATACCAAGGCCGGTGCCCTGAATTTCATGGGTAATTTTTGTTTCCTCACGGGTGAAGGGGTCGAAAATTACTTTTTGATAGTCTTCGCTCATGCCAAAGCCGTTGTCGCTGACGGTAAAGCGAATGCGGCTGTGGCTGTTGACCACCCGGGACAGCTCCTCCACCCGCAGCTGGATTGCACCGTCCTTCGGCGTATATTTCACGGCGTTGGACAGCAGATTGATTAAAATTTGATTGATCCGCATTTTGTCCCCCATTAGATGCTCATATTTCAGATGTGAGACAAAAATGTCAAAGGTCTGATTTTTCGCCTTTGCCTGGGGGCGGATAATGGTGTTGATCTCCTCTATGACCTCGGCCATATTCATTTCGGTGATATTCAGGGTAGTGCTGCCGCTCTCGATCTTGTTCATATCCAGCACGTCGTTAATCAGGCCCAGCAGGTGTTTGCTGGCGGAGTCGATGCGCTGCACGTACTCTTTGACGGTCTCGGGATTATCCGCCTCGTCCTTCATGAGGGACAGAAAGCCGATAATTGCGTTCATGGGGGTGCGGATGTCGTGGCTGACGCTGCTGAGAAACGCGGTTTTGGCATCGTTGGCGGCTTGAGCCATATGCAGGGCGTCGGACAAAGACGCCTGCGCTTGCCGTTCTTTGGTGCGGTCGGAGATATAGGACACCCACTTGGTCCGGCCCTGAATGGAGACGCAGTAGACAGTTTCCAAAAAATGCTTGCACTCGAAGGTTTTGGGATTGATTCGTTCCATACTTCTGGTCCCAGACTCCCCGCCGGGCTTCAGGCTGGATACCTCGGCATAATATACCTGAGTGGCCTCGGGGTCACTGTCCAGATCGGCGGCCTGGATGTAGTTGAGCAGCTCCTCCGCCTTAACGCCCATTACCCGCTCTACATTGGGACTGACGTACTCGACCTCATGGGTATCGGAGTCCATCATCATGTACACGTCGTTGGTATTGACGGCAAGGTAGGACGCAAATAAATTGAAGAGCTGTTCCTGATAAGCGATTTCCTCGTCCTTTTCCCGCATATCCCGCTGGGTATACCGGATGAGAACGCCGAACAGGACGCAGATGAGCAGGATAAACGTCAGAATCTTCAGGAACGTCTGGGAGTAGCGCATAATGGCGTCCGCCTCGTCCCGAATGGCATCCACAGGCACAATGGAGAGCATATACCAGTCGTCCACACTTTCCAGAGGGGTATAGGTGTAGACATATTTGCCATTGTTTCCGTCAAAGATGATGCTGCCGGTACTGCGCTCATTCAGTGCCGTAGCCAGAGCGCCGATATCATCCGGGGGACTGTTGACGTCAATGAGCGCGTCAAAAACATTGCTGTAGACAGTGCTGCTGGTATAGGGAACGGACCGCAGCAAAATGTCTCCGTTCCGGTCCAGAATATAGCCATAGCCCTGGCCGTCATAGAGGGAGAGGTTGAAGGTTTTCAAAATATTGCTGCGGTCATAGGCTTTTTCGACCAATCCTTTGTGTCCGTTGGGGAAGGTGAAGGTTTCATAATAGCTGAACTTGGGGGAGCCGGAAAACATCCCGATATAATTGTCCCGGATCCCATAGTCCTCAAGGCCGCGGTAGAGGCTCAGCTCCGGCTCGTCTAACTGTAGGATATCGGAATGCATACTGCCGCAGACCCAGCCGTCGTCCAGACACATCACCACGCATTCCGACTCTTCCCCCTGAAGCAGCGTCAGGGATGTCTGAAGCTCCTCCGGGCTGTTGGGATCATGCTCGGAAAAATACGCCGCATAGCCGTATAGCTGCGTCCGTTCTCTGAAAATGAAGTCGTCGAAGGACTGCCGGTGCTGTATGGTCACATTGGTCACATTTTTGAGCGAGTTGTTTTTCAAAGCCTCCTGCAATGTTCTGAGATAGTGGACTCCCCCGGCCAGAACGATTCCCATACAGAGAACAATCAAACCGGCCAGCAGTGATCGCTGATATTTCCTGATCTTTTTCATCATTCATATTCCCCTTCCTCTCCATTTTACGGACAGATACACTCAGACAGGGGCCTGCTTTCCGATATACTATATCACAAAACGCGGATATTGGGAAGAGTTTCAGCGCTGATTTTGTAATTAAAAGGTGGGGACAGGAACCGCAGCAGGAGACGAAAAAGCAGGTCCAGCTGCGCCGGTGAACCATCCGCGGACGCTCAGAGCACGGTCTACCGGACCGGTCATCAATTTTCATTGGCCTGCAATCAGGATAAATAATCTTTGACGCCGGTTCGGCAAGGTGCTATAATATGCTAAAATTTGACACTGTATCAGGCTAATCAAGGAGGGAACTAATGGCAATATTTAATAATACAACCTCAGTGGTAAAAGACGATCTGGAAAAGAAATTGCAGCCTGGAAGCCGGGTGTCCATTGCAGCCGCCTGATTTTCCATTTATGCCTATCAGGAGCTAAAGGCTCAGTTAGAGTCCTGTGAGGTGTCCCAGCTGCTGGAGGACGCCATTCGCTCAATCATCGACGTAAAGGACGAGGGGGATATTGACAGCTTCTTTACCGGAGGTCAGACGACCTTCCTCTCCGGCGGCTTCTCAGGGCTGGACGACTTTGAACTGATTTGTTTATGGTGGTGATGTGATATGATTGATTTCCCAAACGCAACCGCAGTACACAGA
>CAMWSZ010000058.1 GCA_947177005.1 uncultured Clostridia bacterium
CGCCCTCTCGCCGCTGTCAAAACGCCATTTGTCTTCATTGCCTGGAAGAATATGTTCATGGAAGGCATCAACAAATTCTTTCACCGGCGCACCTGCATACGCTTTGTCCCGGTTAAATTCTATGCCCCATCTTTTAAGAACCTTTCCAGGACGGCAGATATAAACAGGACTGATGCTGGACATGATTTCTTCTGACGGTATCCAGACTTTTTCCGGCGAAATATCCCAATTATAAAAGTTTGCCCCATCTTTCACATAGATAAAGTTTTTGCCGGCATTTGTTCGCCGCTCTTCGGACTCATATCTGTCAGGCAGCATGTGAGTAATTCTTTCTATAATGAAGGATGACATCATGAATTGTCTGGCATCACTAATCGAAATAAAGTAGAAAATGCGTCTATTGGTATGATCGTTCTTGTATTCGCAATAGATCAGTACATATCTTTCGACCATTCCCGGCTTGCTGTACAGACGCTGTTCTGTCGTTTTCTGCGCCGCTGCGATAATTTCATCCTGAATTTTGCATCCGCTTCCCCGGTCAACCGCTGGATTGTACCACCGGCAGTTTGGAATAAACAGACATTCAGAATTTACACAATTATTCATACTGCTCATAATTTCTCCTCTCAATTTCAGTTCTCCTTTTGGTTCTATCTAAAGCTTATCTGTTCATATGTCATTTCAAGCAAAGATATCAATAATACAGTCGATTAGTAGCGCTGCTATGGTTGGATATGAGTTTTGAAAAAGTTCAGTTCCTGTTGTAGTTGAATAGCCATAAGAAACAAAGATTCCAGCAACTGTATATGTAAACCATGTTAATATATGCTGGACGGCTACTTTCCCTGAAAATATGTTGATGAAATATCTCATTAAGCTATGTTCATACAGCAAGAGCAGAATGGTCGTGATAGCAGGAACACACACAAACAGATACTTTATACGCAATAATCTGAGTGGAAGATAAATTTCATGCTGCTCCAATAACGAGGGGGTGTAGCATATAAATGACATGATGTATACTATAAGAAGCCATAATAAAATTTTAATCTTATCAGTATGTCTTATCCCCATCACCCACACTCCTTCTATATTACGCCGATTTGTTGCACCAATTATATCATTGCAAACTTTCAATTTCAAGCAGGAGCTGGAGCTTTCTCCAATGTACGAACCGGCAGCGAGATTGTTGATAATGATGGTTCCGTTCTTACCGGTGCTGTACTCACCAACAAATGTGCCGTCCTTGGTTGTGACAGTCCCGACAGTATTGGCAAGGGCTTCACCGTTTTCTCCTGTACTCAGGATTTTCAGGGAACCAAGAGTTTTGAACGCAAAATTGAGGGAAATTGTTACGCTGTTTGTCACTTCAACAGTGGTCTTCCCTTCTGCATCAAGCGCAGAATCGGACGTGGAGAGTGAGCAGCCATCCGGTACAGAAACGACCTTGATGACATAAGTACCGGCGGTCAGTTTTTTGGTGGTAATAGAACCGTTGAGATCAGAGGTATAAGTGCCAACCAGCACCTCATTCTGCTGGCGAATTTCTACTTTCACACCCTGAACAGGCTTGCCGGTGGAAGCGTCAGTCATGCTGATGGAAATAAAGGATTTTGCGGAATGTTTGATGGTTACTTCAGCCTGTACGCCAGCCTTGATTTCAACTTCCTGAGAGGTTGCATTATCTGCGTAGCCATCGGGAGCCTTCTTCTCGGCAACAACGTATATGCCAGAGACAAGATTGGGCACAATGACCGCACCATTCTTATCGGTAGTGTACTCACCAATAAATTTGCCGTCCTTAGCCGTGACGGTCACAACGGTATTGGCAAGGGCCTCGCCGTTTTCGCCCGTACTCAGAATCTTCATAGATCCTGTGGTCTGGAATACAAATTCAAGGGTGAATGTCAGGCTGTTTTTCAGTTCGATTGTGGTCTTCCCTTCTGCGTCAAGAGAAGAACCGGAAGCAGAGAGCGTGCAGCCGTCGGGCACAGAAACAACCTTAACTGTATAAGTGCCGGAGACCAGATTTGTAACGGTAATTACGCCGTCAATGTTGGAGGAGTAAGTGCCAACCAGAGCTTCATTCGGCAGACGAATTTCCACCTTGACGCCCTGAATGGGCTTGCCGGAGGAAGCGTCAACCGCAGTCATCGTGATAGAGGATTTAGCAGAATGCGTGATGGTGATTTCTGCCTGTACACCAACTTTGATTTCAACCGTCTTCGGAGCTGTGTTTTCTTCATAGCCGCCAGGGGCTGTCTTCTCTGTTACAATGTACGAACCGGCGGTAAGGCCAGCCACAATGACCATGCCGTTCTGATCGGTAGTGTACTCGCCGACAACCGCACCGTTCTGGGATGTGACAACCACTGTCGTATTGGCAAGAGCTTTGCCGCTCTCATCTGTACTCAGGATTTTCAGGGAACCAAGTGTGGAGAATGTCAGGGAACAATTGACCGAAACACCAAATTTAACAGATACGTTTGTCTCCAGAGAAGTCTGGGAGGACACTGTGTAGCCGTCAGGAATGGATACGATTTTGATCACATATTCACCGTCGGGCAATTTATCTGTCAGAATGGGGCCGCTGCTGTTGGAAATATAGGTATTAACAAGGGAACCATGCAGATGCCAGACTTCGACCTTCACATTGGAAATGAAGCTGCCATTCGTGCCGGCAACATTGATCGTAATCTGAGACATTGCGCTGTGCCTGATTGTCACATTGGCAGTAGAACCAGCGACAATCTGGAACTGCTGGATAACGGTATCTGCCGTAAATCCATCCGGAGTTTTAATCTCGGTAATCGTGTAGGTTCCGGGAGCCAGATTATCAACAATGATAGACCCATCCCTGCCGGCTTCGTACTCACCGATCTGTACACCAAAGCTGGAAACAACTGTCACTACTGCGCCAACCACTGCTTTGCCTCCTGCATCTACGCTCATGATCTTCACAGAACCTTTGGTGCTGACCTCGAAGTCAATATTGAGGTCTACCCGTCCGTTCAAATCAATCGTTGTCTGCATAGACGTATCAATTACAGTGGAGGATGTGGAAATCTTGTAACCAGCGGGAACGCTGACAACTTTCACGATATAGGAGCCTGTCAGCAGTTCTTCCGTACGGATATACCGGCAGAATTGGAGACATAAGATCCGATAATCGTGCCGCTCTGAGTCCAAATCTCAACCTTTACACCGGGGATAGGCTTCTTGCTGGTTACATCAACGGTAGTGATATTAATATTGGTAAGAGCCTTGAATTTGAAGGAAACGTCAAGGTTTACTCCGGTTTTTACCTCCACAGTCTGGCTGTCTTTCTCAATGGTAAATCCATCGGGAACCTTGGTCACAGTCACAACATACCAGCCTGCCGCCAGATTGTTGACAGTGATGTAGCCGCTGGAATCGGTGGTATAATCACCGATCTTGACGCCGGCCTGCGTGGTGATGGTTACCTGCATTCCGGCAATTACCTTGCCGGTCAGGTCAACGCTGGAGATGTGCATGGAGCTTTGCTGAACGAATTCAAGGTTCATTGTAAACTCCACGTCGTTCTTCACTTCCACGGTTGTCTGCAAAGACGAACCAATTGTGGTAGAAGAAGGATTGACGCTGTAGCCGTCAGGCATTCCGGTGACTTTGATGACATACATTCCCGCATCGACCTTATCCGTGCGGATGGAGCCGTTGGAATCGGAAGTGTAATTGCCAATCAGGATACCGGCCTGCGTGCGAATCTCAACCTGAACGCCCGGGAGCGGACGGTTTGTATTGAGATCGACGGTTGTAAGGGAAATGCCAGAGAGTTTATTGTGCTCAAACGTTACCTCAACAGAACCCTTGTCAAGAACACGGATCGTTTTCGGTGTGGTAATGGCGGTGTACCCGTTGGGAGCCTTATCCTCCGTCACGACATACCAGCCTGCGTTCAAGCCATTTACAATCGCAGAGCCGTCAGAACCGGTGATGTATTCACCGATCTTAGTGCCTTCGATTGTGGTGACGGTCACTTTCATACCGGAAATTGCCTTTCCAGCGCCGTCAACACTCATAATCTTTGCGGAACCGGAACCCTGAATTTCAAACTCGAAGGTGGTCTCAATGCCGTTTTTCAGCTCCACCGTGGTCTGGAGCAGGCCATGCAGGACAGCGCAGTTGGAGGAGACAACATAACCTTCGGGAATAGTGACCACCTTCAGCACATACATGCCTGCGGGGATCTTATCCGTCATAATGAGTCCGGTTGTATCGGAAACGTAGAAATTGACCAGTTCCCCGTTCTGCTGCCAGACCTCGACCTTTACGCCGGGAACCGGCTGGCCTTGGGTATCGACAACATTGATGGAGATGCTGGAAAGTGCGGTGTCCTGGAAGTTCACATGAGCTGCGGTGCCGCCTCTCACATACACGGTCTTAGGACCTTCGTCGATGGCATAACCGACAGGGGGATGCAGTTCGGTTACGGTATACAGGCCGTCAGTCAGGCCGCCAACCAGTGCCAAACCGTCCTTTCCGGTACGGTACTCACCGATTACAATGCCGTCAGCATCGCGTTTCACCTGGAAACGTGCGCCTTCCAGCATCAGTTCGGGATGCAGGGCATCGACTTTCTCAATAACCATGCTTGCAGTCTCGTCTTTGAAGTAGACTGTCTGCTGCTGACCAACCAGAATCTGAACCTTGGTCGAAATATCGACCATGGTATACTGATCGGGGGCAAATACCTGGTTCACCTCGTACCAGCCCGGAAGCAAATTGCCTACAACGATGGTGCCGGTAACGTCGGTGCTGCCGTCGAACACAATGATCTGGTCGGACATGCGGATCACCTGGAACTGCCCGCCGAGCAGATAAGCGCCGGTGTGTTTATCCTGTAGGATAATTACAAGACTGCCGTTCTCATCGTCGCGGAAGTCCACATAGGTCCGTTTGCCGTACTCGACCTGAATGGTCTTCGGGCATTCGCTTCTCGTGTAGCCCTCCGGAGCCTGGGTTTCTGTTACGATATAGAAGCCCTCTTTCAATCCATAGAAAATTGCCTCGCCGTTTGCGTCCGTCTCAAGCGTTCCGACAAGATCGCTGGTATCGGCATTCTCTACTTTGAACACTGCGCCGGGGATGGGCTTGTTGGTCTTGGAATCGATTTTCCGGACAATCAGAGTGCCCAGTGCAAGGTCTTCCACAATCAGATGGTTGTACTCCCCTGCTTTTACGCAGTACCGGTATTCTTCCGTCTCAATGGCGTAGCCTTCCGGTGCGTGGGTTTCTTTAATCATATAGAAACCGGGAGTCAGCGGCTCGGTGTGAATCATGCCGAACTCATCTGTGATGTAAGTGCCAATATAGGTGCAGTCGCCGTGTCCGGTATCATACCGCAGTTCGAACTCAGCGCCTTCCAGCACTTTTCTGGAGACCTTATCGACTTTGGTGATATGGAGACTTGTGCTGGGCCAGTTCTTCAGGCGAAGAATGGTATTCTCGCCCTTCTTAATGGCAATCCGATGCTCAGCCGGATCGACAACATAACCGGACGGCGTTTTCTTTTCCTTCACAATATACTCGCCGGGTTCCATAATCATACTGCTTGCCCAGCCGGTTTCATCTGTGGTCATATAGCCAAGAATCTTGCCGTCATACGAAGAGATTTCAAACTCTACAAAGGCAATCGGTGCGTTGGTAACACCGTCAACTTTGTATACCTGAATAACAGTTTCAGGCTGGTTGTTAAGTGTGATTACAGCCTGCTTTCCCTCTCTCAGCTCTATCAGCTGCGGAGTATTATCAAGCACGTATCCAACAGGAGCCTTGGTTTCAACGACGTTGTAGAAACCGGGTTCCAGAGCCTTGGTATTGATCGTACCGGAAGCGTCCGTTGTATAGGTATCAATCAGATTTCCCGACAGATCACGCACTTCAAACACTGCGCCTGCCAGAGGCCGTTTTGTCACTGCATCTACCTTGTGGAGAGTAAAGCCCTTGCTTGATGCATTGTAGAAATCCAAAACAGCAGGAATATTTTCCTTGAGTTCGACGGTTTCCTCTTTCTCATTTAAGATATAGCCGTCAGGGGCTTTTACTTCCGTTACACGATACCAGCCGGGAGCTAAACGGTCTGTTGTGGCATTACCGGTAACATCCGTTGTCAACCTTGCGGCCAGATCGCCGTTCATCGTGCGAACTTCAAAGGCTGCCCCGGCAAGAGGCTCGTTTGTTGCTTTGTCGCGTTTGGTGATTGTCAGAGAAGACTGCTGTCCGTTTTCCCATGTAATCTGAGCGGAAACAAATTCCTTGACCTCAATGTTCTGGGATGCCGGAACTCCGATGCTGTAGCCCTCGGGGGCCCTGGTTTCGGTCAGCACATACCATCCAGGTTCAATGTTTGACCAGCGCGCAATGCCGTCTTTGCCTGTTTTCTGCTCACTGATCAGATTCCCGGACATATCCCGCAGTTCAAAGACTGCGCCTTCCAGACCTGCGCCGGTCTTTGAGTCAACCTTGTGCACAGTCACGCCGCCGGGTTTCCTGTTGGGAATTTCCAGCGTGTAAGTTGTGCCCAGTTTGACATGAATGGTATGAATGGTGCTGTCCAGGATGTATCCGTCGGGAGCTTTGATTTCCTGGATGTAATAAGTATCCGTTACCAGTTCTCCCAGGTAGAAAAAGCCGGCGGCATCAGAAATGGCCTGCTCAGCAACAATCGTGCCGTCGCCGCGCCAAATCTTGAATTCCGCTCCCTCAATGCCCTTCCTGGTCACTTCATCGTACTTGCGAATATACAGGTTTCCGAAAGAAGAGTTGTAGAACACCAGTGTGACCACGGTACCGGAGCTGTCTTCCTTGATCTCGAACATCTGCGGCGTCGGGTCAATTTCATGTCCCTCAGGGGACATGATTTCCTGGACAACATAGCTGCCGGGTTCCAGATTCGGGATACTGGCATAACCGTTGATGCCGGTTGTCACATGATTCATTACTACTTCACCGCTCGATTTGCGGATTTCAAACACTGCTCCCTGCAGAGGCTGCCGTGTCTTGGAATCCAGCTTCAGGAGGTTGAGCATGTGCTTCTGGTTGTTCTCAAAGGTAAGTGTATAGGCTTTGTGCTGTGCGCTGACGGAAATTGTCTGGGACTGTTCGTCCTTAACATAACCGTCAGGAGCGTAGATTTCTTTTATGGTATAAGTACCAGGTTCGAGATGTTCAGACTCCGCTACAATCGTACCGTTTTCATCCGTTGTCGCCTCCCAGGGTTCTTTCGTCAGCGGAGAATGCGGAGTGATCAGGAATCTGGCGCCTTCAACAGGCTGCCTCGTCACGGAGTCGATTTTCTTAATCAGCAAGCCGGTCGTCGGATAATCGTAACGCTCAAACTCAATTACAGGATCATTGCCGGATGTGACAATAACTGTCCGGTGAGCGCTGGCCTCTCCATCGCCCCAAAAAGCACCTGTATCAGTATAGCCGAACGGAGGCGTGCTTTCATAGAGTTCATATGTACCGTTAGGCACATTTTCGAAGAGAACATAACCGTCTTTATCCGTTGTCAAAGTGCGGTCTGTAATATTAGCGCCTTCCTTTGGATCATCGGCCGAAATGCAGTGCAGCGTAAAGCTGGCACCTGCCAACAGCCAGCGGGTCTCCGCATCCTTCTTATAGACTTTGATGCTGCGGAAGGATGTATCCTCGAAAGTAAATTTACATGCACTTTGTCCAAATTTCAGCTGCTGCGTCTGCGTATAGTCACCGGACGAAAGCTGTTTGTCGCGGTTGTAATTGGCCGCAGGCATCAGTTCGGTGACGGTGACTGTCCAGTCCAGCTTGCCCTTATCAGATTCATCAAGGAAATGTTCAAATTCCTCATAGGTAATATGAATTTCACCCTTTTCATCGGTTGTCATTTCCTGAGCGAAGCTGGTCCCGTCGATAACAACGCGGAACGTTGTATTGGGCACAGGCTTTCCGGTTTCACGGTCGATTTTCAGAATAACAATTTCCGGATATTTGGTATCCGTAAAGGTCATTTTTGCCAGACTCTGCCCCTTATTTACCTCAAGAATCTGCCAACCGGCATTATCAATCAGGTATCCGTCGGGAGCGGTAATCTCACGGGCCGTAAAGGTCCAGTGATCGTTATCGGCCTTCACAAACTTTTGTACTGTTCATAGGTAATGCGAATATGACCGTTCTCATCCGTTCCAAAGGTGCCGAAAATCTGCCCGTCGATCGCAACCTCAAAAATTGCGCCCTGCAGTCCATTCGTAGTGCCGTTTTCGTATTTCCACAGCTCTAATTCTGGATACTTTGTGTCGTGGAAACTAAACTCTTTCAGGATTTCGCCCTCACGAAGCTCAGCTGTCTGAACCCGGGGCTCATCCATAAAATAACCGTCAGGCGGAATCAGCTCCGTTGCGGTAACTGTCCAGCTTTCCTTTCCTTCTGCAAGGAAACGGTCGTAGACATCGTGGCTGATAACAATCTCGCCGCCCGGATTGGTTGTGAATGTCCCGATTACAGCAGAATCAATTTTGACTTCAAACAGTCCTCCGCCTAGACCTTTATCCGTACCATTCTCAGTCTTTTTGATCCGGATTTCGGGATACTTGTAGTTTTTAAAGCAAACTGTATGCTTGTAAACTGAGGTGTCTCTTGCGTAAACATAAATATACTGAGTTCTCCGGGTTGGAAGCAGATATCCGGCTGGAGCTTCTACTTCTGTAATCCGGTACAGTCCGGTCTTTGCTCCGGCACCGTCTTCACCACCGGTATAGTAAATCCGTCCGGAATCATCCGTTGTCTCTGTGGCTACAAGAGTGCCGTTGCAATAGATCTCAAACACTGCTCCGGCCAGGGGATTGCCGCTCTCATCGTATTTTTCAATGAGAACGGTATGCCAGGGATAGTTCGCAAAAATCAGCGGACCGGATGACGTGTGTGTCTTGGTCTTTATATCATAATGAAGCACAAGATGCCCCTCAGAGGGTTCCGGGCCGGGTTCATAGCCGGGGGGCGGAACCTTTTCAGTAACAGTGTACTGTCCGGGCGCAATGTAGTTCTCTCCATGAGGGTCCCACCACTGGAAATGCGCATATCCCGTCTCATCTGTTTGAAGGAAATATTCCTGCATGCCAACAACAGGATCTGCAGGAGCGCCCCCGGCAGAGGGGATTTCATCCTGGAAGGTCTCGCCGCGGAGCATAAACACTGCTCCGGCAACCCCCCGGCTGGTGCGGGCGTCAATCTTTTTAAGATAGTCATCGTCATCATCGCCGTCATCATCATCGCCGCCGCTTCTATTTTCGAATTTACCAGAGGCAACGATGGCGGGGTTCTCCTTAGTATTATCTTTGGTTACATGGACTTGATGTGGAGTTGCAGCTTCCTCAGAAGGATCTCCCCCATTTACCGAAAAAAGCTCTTTAACATACACACCCATTTCGCTTATACCTTCCGGTAGACTAAACGGTCCATATGCTTTTCCGGATGTGGCCTCGGTTTTAAACGATTCTCCCATCATTGTCTTGCATTCCGGATCAGAATACACGGCAAATTCTGCACCTGCTAACAAATTTCCATTTTGGTCAACTTTATCAAATGTAATATAAAATTTATCCCCTGTTTGCACAGAAGGCTTCTTGACGGCAATCAGCATAGACTGCACACCATTTGCATGTCCTTTGTTGCCGCCCTGATGAACATACTTATAATATGACCACTCGCCATGCAATCCACTCTTATTGTTTTCGATCATTTGACGCGCAAGTTCAGTGTTAAATCCAACATCAATATTAGCTCCATCGTTGTACGAAGCTCCGTCGGCCCAAACTCCTGTCTTGCAAACGGCAACACGTTCCTTGCCAACAATTTCACAGATTTGATCTTCAGATTTGCCTGTCACCTTACCGTTTTCTTTCAGCCATACCAGACTCTGCGTCATTGCATTTTCAAGATCCGAGTTGGTGTGAGTCCCTTTCTCCATGCCATTGTAAAAAGCATCAAGAAAAGGTCTTATCTCTCCGGGGTCCCATGGTTGGCAGTTTCCCCATGTATCATGTACAACACTTTGCCCCAGATAACTGCCGTGATTCAGGCAAAATGCAACTGTACTGTTTCCGTTTACGTTCGCCGTGAAAATATGAACTTTTGGCGATCCAAGTCCGTATGCAGACCTGTAAGACATTGAATCGAACCGGAAGCTTTTCATAGTGATCGTAGCCGGCGGATCTGTAGCTGCAGCATCTGCCGTAACAACAAGCGGGCTGGGCGGGAGCAATCCCAAAATCAGCACTGCTACCAATACCACTGAAACGAATCGCTGAAAAACGGGTCTATTAATTGTATTCAATTTTTAGTCCTCCCTTTAAGGCATAGGATGAATCTTCGGAGAAGTTGTTATTTTATTGTCCTCACACATATCTATCACCACCTCCTTTTCTGACTTAAAATTTCAGGTTATGAGTATTTGTAGTACATTTTTAATATGCTATAATTACACAGAATATTAGGAGACACCAAATGCCATTTCAGCACTCATCTAAAGCCAGGGAAAACCGTCTATATTAAGTTAATTTCTGCGCCTCATTATATACTATGCATTAACAATATAAATTATCGAATTATAAAAAAATTATTCGGCTGTTACGGAAAAAATCATCGTTTGCAGAGTGTTGATATAGAAAATAAAAATAGGGTGAAATAGTCAAAACACATCACGAAAAACAGATGGATAAGCTTCGCTATTAAGATGAAGTTCTCGAATCAGGGCATTGTGACTTTTCTCCGTGGATCTCCTGGTCTGAAAGAGCAGCATTTGTACTGATAAAAGCTCTTAACGCCTTTGCATTTC
>CAMWSZ010000059.1 GCA_947177005.1 uncultured Clostridia bacterium
TCCATCCTACAGCACCTCCACTTTCCCGGAGGCGCGGACGGTCAGCTTCATGATCTGCGTTTCCTGTACCTCGCAGTCCCCCGTCTGGGGAAACCGGCTCAGCATGATTTTCCCGAATGCCTCCTCCGAAACCGGTTTCGCACAATTTGACCGGTAATCCGCCGCGCCGTCCTTTCCGCAGACCAGCAGGCCGCGCTCTGCGTCCTCCACCACCGCCGATATGCCCTCCATTTGTCCCAGACTGCTCTCCAGCCGTCCGTCCGCGTACAGTCTTGCCCACTGGTATCCCGAGCGGAAGCAGCGAATGGGCAGACCGTCTTTTTTCTGAAGACAGAGGCCGCTGTCCACAGTGGAATACAGTTCCCCGGCCCCTAAAATCACTGCGCCGCCCAATTCCGCGGCGCAGGCGTCCAAAATCACGCCGGCCTGCGGATACGCCAGCGGTTTCCGATACCGGGCCCCGGCAAAGAGCAGCTGCACGCCGTCCTTTGTCCCCTTCTGGATGACCGCCCGCTTTGTATCGCCGCAGGAGATACAGCCTTTCAGGCCAGCCAGCTTTGTACACGCCGGGTCGGAGAACACCGCCCGCAGAATACCATAGGGCGCCAGCTCCACAAAGAACTGTTCCCCAGCAAAGAGGACCGTAAAGGAGCACATTTTTTCGCTTTTATTGCAGAGCGTCCGGGGGATGAGCCTCTGGCCCGACGAAAAATCCACATGGAAATCCAGCAGGAACACCGCGCCGTCCTCCACGGCGAGCAGGTCCTCCTCGAACCGCGCCGCCGCCGCCGCGCCGCCCAGGACGCCGGGCCACCCCTCGCCCTCGCTGAACAGCTCCTCCGGGAAACACCCGGCCAGCAGACACGCCGCCGCCGTGCGCAGGCGCAGATAGGGGGCCGTATCGCTGAGCCTGGCGTTGATCTCCCGGCAGATTTCCTGCGCACGGTCCCGGTCCCCGATGTTCGGATAATGTGGCGTGGTCAGCATACGGCTGTATTTTTCTAAAAACTCCCGGCAGGCGTCCTCCTGCGCATCCTCCCTGAAAAGAGGCAGAATGCGGAGATATTCCTCCTCCGGCGCGTTCTGAAATTCCGGTTTTTTCCCGTGGTCCGCATACCACATGTAGTCGATGCATGCTTTGAACCAATACATGAACAGAATTGCAAAGCCGGTATCCTCCGTCAGCAGTCCGGCGGACAGCCTGCTGCCGTCCCGGCGGACCATTTGGTAAACCAGATTCAGATTTTTGTACTCGATCTGCGGAACCGGCGTGCCGTCCTGATAGAAAATCTCCATAAGCAATCTCCTTCTCTCGATAAACGGCGGATAAGACTGCCCCGGAAGCCGGAGCAGTCTTGCCCTTTCTGTATCAATCAGGCAAATACGCCGTCAGGATCAATATCGTCCTTTTCTTCCTCTTCTTCAAACGCCTCTTGTTCATCAACTTCATCAAATTCATTCTCATCCTCGGAGACGCCGGTCTCCTCGTATGGGGCGTCCTCCACACCGGCGGTCAGATCATTCCAGAGCTCTTTGATTTTGCTCCAGAGGCTCTTGAGCAGGTCCCAGGCACCCTCTACCACCGCCTCGTACTCCTCAATGCTGAACGCGGACGTAATCAGGAACGCCGACAGCGCCAGTGAACCCGCAATCAGCCAGAAGGGGGAGAAGTAGAGGAACGCGCCCAGGATGATGAACACCGCGAGAAAGACCTCTGCCACCGCGGCAATGGAAACGGCATATGCCGCAGCGGATAAAAAGTGGATCATACTGCTGAAAGTATATGTGGCGGCGGCGGTAAAGATGTTTTTCAGCTTCTTGGCCAGCACGCCCAGGGTGATCCTGCCGGCGCTGTACAGCTCCATAAGTTTGCTGCTCTCCACGCTGGCAGCAGCCGCCGCGCCAAGGGAAAACGCGGACATTTCCTCTCTGCGGCCGTTCACGGTCAAGGGTTCTCCGCACTTCTGCATCACGTAGCACGCCGCCGCGTAGGCGGTCACGGCGTTCACCCCGAAAGCCGCCTGATCCTCCACGTCCACATGGTCCATTTTGTGCAGGCGGTCCAGCATAGCCGTTGTGGAGCTGCGCTGGAGCAGCTCGCCGAACTGCGGCAGGACAGAACCCATGATGCCTAGCAGGTCCTGTACGTCGGCGTCGGAATGCTCCTCCACGCTGCTGACCCGCGCCAGAATGGCACTCGCGTCCTCGTCCAGCGTGATGTCCGGATAGGAGACCGTTACCGCCGCGACGGCGTTTCTGAGATACGCCACCCGCTTTTCCACGTCCAGATCCGAGAGGGACTTGTTGATCTGCTGCTCCACCCAGACGGAGTCCACGTCATGCTGAATGGTATCGTAGAGGCTTTGGATGCCGTCCAGAAGGGCCTGCGCATCGTCACGCACCAGCTGTGCGTCCAGCGTGGGGACCCGGGAAAGGATGGCGTCCTCCAGCGGCGTACCGGCTTCCAGATCCTTCAGGATCTTTTTGCTCAGCCATACGCCCTTTACGCCGTAACGGACCTCGCTGGCGGCTTCACCGGCCCGGCTGGCCATACCGGCCGCGTGCTTTTTTGCTTTTTCATAAAACTTCATATTTTTATTCCTCCTGCCGTAAAAGCGGTTGTTTTTGGACTGTCTGCATTATACGGCAAAAGCATTCGGTTTGTCACTCACAAAAACTGTTACCTCCTATGCCCGCTCCCGGGGGATCTCCGGCTCGGCGTCCTCCTTCGGAAGTTCGTCCCACAGTTCCGCAGCCTCTCCGGCGGTTTCCTCTAAAATAATTGGTACAGCGGGGAGCGTCAGGGCGCGGGGGACGGAGACGGGACAGCCGGTCAGCCAAGAGACGCCGTTGAGAAAAAGGGCCAGCAGCGGCAAAAGCCGCCCCGTGTCCCCGGAACGAAGCGGTGAAAGCGTCAGGAACAGAAGCGTGGACGTCAGCCGCAGCGGCGCGTCCCGGCGTCCCGCCGACGCGGCCGCCGCTGATACCGCCCCAATCTCCTCCGGCGAGTCCTCCGGCATTTCGGCGAACACTGCCGCCGCCAGCGCCGCCGCAGGGGCTTTTCCACAGGACGCCGCCCGCTCCGGCACGCTGATATCCGCGCAGATCAAGCGGGCGGCATACTCCACGGCCCCGGCAGTTCGGGACTCCAGCTCCGGCAGGGGCAGGCGTACCATGCGCAGCCGGTCCGTCCGCAGAAGGCCGCCGCTCAGGGCCTCCAGCATATACAGCAGGAGTCCGCGGCGTTCCGTCCCGGAGTACGGCTCCAGACGTTCCCGCAGGCTGTCCAGCGTATCGCCGGAATCCAGCAGCCGGAAAAAATGCTCCTGTTCCAGCTGCATTTTCAGGACCGCCGTCCCGGAACCGGCCAGCTCCGCGCACAGCTCGCTGCCAAAAATATCCGCGGCGCAGCCGGAAACTTCCAGCAGGCGGCGGTAATGATTCATCACTCTGTTTTGATTCATTCTTCACTCCTTTGCCGCCACTCACCGGTATACAGGCCCTCCCGCAGACGCCGCCGGAGCTCCTCCGGCGGCTGAGTTGGGGACCGCAGATGCCTGGTCACCATGCCGTCCGGCTCCCCCGGTACAAAACGGTAGCCCGCCAACGCCAGGAAGACAATACTTTCCGGATAATTCAGGGAGAACAATACGGATAGAATCATCATCTGCACCCGTTTCAGACGCTTGGCCGGTACGACGGCAAAACCGTTTTCCTCCGCCTCCGTCCAAGCCCGGCGCCAGGCGTACCAGGTGTTCATATGCACCCCGATCTCCTGCTCCGCCAGATCCGGAATCAAAACCGGCACGCCGCCCGCAAGCGTATTGATGACCGGATACAGCCGGTCCGGCTGTTCGCCGAAGCGGGCGGGCGGGACGGCGGGCGGCGTTTCCAAAAAATCCAGCGTACGGGGGTCCAGTTTCCGGTACTGTTCCGGCGCCAGGAGAGAGCAGAGCAGATGCAGGCTGCCGTTTTCCGGACCGTCCCCGCGTCCAGCGGTGGAGACGTCCGGGTCCAGCGCGTACAGCATGTTCTCCCAGAAACGGCGCAGGACAGGGTCCTGAAACGGGGCGCAGATCCGCCGGATCTGTTCCGGCGTCAGACTGGCCTCCCCCTTCTCCAGCCGCCGCCGCTGCATTTTGTTGGTCACGCCCAGCGCCTCCCCGTACTCGCTCTTGCGGACGGTCTCCCGGGACGTGCGGCGTCTGATAATTGCGGTGCAGACTTTTTCCAGGGAGTCATAGCGGTTTGGTTCCTCCCGCAGTTCGCCGCCCAGTGCGATGCAGTGCCGGAGATGCCCCAGAACCGCGTCTTTTTCGGACAGCCGCTCTGCGGCTCTGTCCAGAATACGCAGATTTTCCGAGGGCGTCAGAGCCGTCAGGATCTGAACGCAAAGCTGCTGCGCAGCCACCGCGTCGATAGGACCGCTCACGCCGTTCTCACCACCTTCTTTTCTGTCATGACCATATTATACCAGATTCCGGCCCCGCTGGCAACCGTCTCCCTGCCGCCGGAACGCGCCCCCATTTTTTTGTCACCTTTTTTCTTTCCCGCTCTTGCTACCGGGGGGTTCCTGTGTTATACTGCTAGATATATCTTGCAGGCGGCCGAATCCGTTGTACAAGAGAACCGGAACACTCCGTCCTGTGAGCTGGAGGGGGAATATCGTATGAGAAGGGATGCTTTGCTGGAGTATCTGCACAGCGGTACGGTACGCCTGGAGCCGGTCTACGGTCCGGAATCCGGCAGCGCCGTGCAGCGCCTGACTGAACTGACGGAAGAATTCGCGGGGACCTTCGACTGTGACGGTGCGTCCGAAACCCGTCTGTTCTCCACGCCCGGCCGCGCCGAGCTGGGCGGCAGCCATATCGACCACCAGCTGGGCCACGGTCTGGCCGCCAGCGTCAATCTGGATACCATTGCCTGTGTCACGCCAAACGATTCCCGGATCATCCGCATCAAATCCCGGAACCACCGCATGGCGGTGGTCGAGCTGGACGATCTGTCCTGCCGTCCCGGCGAGACCGGCAGCTCTATGGCGCTGGTGCGGGGCATCGCGGCGTTTTTCTCCCGCGTCGCCGGGAGCCTGCACGGCCTGGATGTCTATACCACCACAACCGTCCTGCGGGGCAGCGGGCTCAGCTCCTCCGCGGCCTTTGAGGTGCTCACCGCCAATATCTTCAACCACTTTTTCTGTAACGGCGAGCTTCCGCCGGTACAGGTGGCGCAGGCCGCCCACTATGCGGAAAACGTGTATTTCCAGAAGCCCAGCGGCGTTCTGGACCAGCTTGCCTGCGCAACAGGCGGTGTGATCGGTGTGGATTTCGCGCCAATGGCGCAGGGGCAGATGCCGGATGTACAGAGGCTGTCCCTGGATTTTTCTGCCATGGGTCACGCCCTGTGCATCATAGACACACGGGCCAGCCACGCCGCTCTGGTGGAGGATTTCGCGGCTATTCCCCGGGAAATGCAGGCCGCAGCGCAGTGCTTCGGCAGGGAGGTGCTGCGGTACGTGCCCTACGAGGAATTTTTCCGGGAGCTGCCACGGGTGCGCGCCGCCTGCGGCGACCGTGCCGCGCTGCGGGCTTACCACTACTTTCAGGAGGATATGCGGGTGCGGCGTCAGACGGAGGCGCTGCGGCAGAACAATTTTTCCGCGTTCCTCCAATGCGTGCGGGAATCGGGCCGCTCCTCCTTCATGTACCTCCAAAACGCCACCAATTATCAGGAAAGCCGGGTGCAGCCGCTGGGCGTGCTCCAGGCCGCAGCCGAGGCGCTGCTGGACGGCACAGGCGCGGTCCGGGTCCACGGCGGCGGCTTTGCGGGAACCATGATGGTATTTGTCCCGCTGGAAAAGCTGGACCGGTTTGTCCAAGGCATGGAGGCCGTCTCCGGACCCGGCACCTGCCATATCCTCCATTTCAGGAGCGCAGGTTCTACGCTGCTGCTGGCCTGAGCTACAGAGATCTACATAGGAAAGGAGATTCTTATGCTCCATGAAACCGTTCAATTGACCGTCCCCGGCGCAGACGGACCCGCCCGTCTGGTGTCCTACGTGCCCAACCGATACCCGGAACCGGGCAGTCACCCCCGTCCCGCGCTGATCGTGTGCCCCGGCGGCGGCTATGAGCGTCTGTCCGACCGGGAGGGAGAACCCGTGGCGCTGCGTTTTGCCGGGCTGGGCTACGCCGTCTTTATCCTCTACTACCATACCGCCCCCCAGGCCCATTGGCCGGTTCCGCAGCGGCAGCTGCTGGCCGCCATTGACCACGTGCGCACCAACTGCGGGCATTACGGCATAGATCCCCTGGCGGTTATTCCCATGGGCTTCTCCGCTGGCGGACATCTGGCCGGATGTGCGGGAACCATGTGGAACCGTCCGGAGATCTACCGCTCCCTGAAAAAGAAATCGCCTGCGTTTCGTCCGGACGGCGTGATCCTGTGCTATCCGGTGGTGACCGGCGGGGAACATGCGCATGAGGAGTCGTTCCGGAACCTGCTGGGCAGCCGTTACGATGAACTGGCCGAAACGGTGTCGCTGGAAAAGCGGGTGACAAAGAAGTCGCCGCCCATGTTCCTCTGGCACACCGCCGATGATACCAGCGTTCCAGTGGAGAATTCCCTGCTGCTGGCAAAGGCCCTCAAGGCCCGGGGCGTGGACTGCGAGCTGCGGGTGTATCCCCACGGCAGCCACGGCCAGTCCTTAGCTGACCGCACCGTGTTTGCGCCGGACCGGATGTATCAGCTCTCAGTGCCCTGTTCGGTGTGGGTACACCACTGCGACGCCTGGCTTCAGCGCCGCTTCGACGGTTCTCAGGACAGCGGGTCCGTTTCCGCGGAGTATAAACAATAAACAGCAAAGCAATTCTTGATGTCATTTCAAAAACCCCCGACAGTCTGACAAACGCAGACTGCCGGGGGTACTTTTTTCGGCATCATATTTTGACAAAATTATCCATTGACTTTCTGTATCATTTAATATATTATTTAATAAAATATTTTATTAATTGAAGAGTTGCACAAAAAATAGATGTGTCTATTATGAAAAATCACTATATCGACCGCCAAATTTCCACCGTTCAGAAAAAAACTGAACGAATGCTTTTCCGGCGGCCAGAAAAAGACGGTATTAAAGCGGGTCTGTTTTTCTACTACAATAGGTCTCACAAGAAGTCCTGAACCAAGCGGGACGGAAAAGAGGAGGAAATACATCATGGAAAAAGGTTGGCTGGGATTGGAAGGAAGAGTGGTCATCGTCACGGGCGGCGCGTCCGGTATCGGCAAACACGTCGCGCAGACCCTTACGGCGGCTGGCGCACAGGCGGTTATCGCCGATATGACGGTAGAGACCGGAGCGGAGCAGGACGGCGCGTACTGCGTCAAATGCAACGTGACAGATCCGGCGAACGTTCAGGCTATGGCCGACGCCGTAACCGCCAAGTTCGGCAGAATTGACGCGCTGGTCAATAATGCCGGGATCAATATGCCCCGGCTGCTGGTGGATGTGGCCGGTGAAAAGCCTGAGTATGAACTGAACGAGGCGTCCTTCAGCAAAATGTTTGACATCAATGTCAAAGGCGTCTTTCTCTGCGCCCAGGCCTGCGCCCGGCAGATGCTCAAACAGGGCGGCGGCGTGATCGTCAATATGTCCTCCGAATCCGGCAAGGAGGGTTCTCAGGGCCAGTCCGCCTACTCCGCCACTAAGGGCGCGGTGGACAGCTTCACCCGTTCCTGGGCGAAGGAGCTGGGCAAGCACAATATCCGGGTGGTAGCCTGCGCTCCCGGCATCATGGAGGCTACCGGCCTGCGGTCCCCGGCCTACAACGACGCTTTGGCCTACACCCGCGGCTGCAAACCGGAGGAGCTTTCCACCGATTACAGCAAGGTGATTCCCATGGGCCGGGACGGCAAGCTGGACGAGGTAGGCGATCTGGTAGCGTATCTGGTGTCCGACCGCGCCAGCTATATCGCCGGAACCACAATCAATATTTCCGGCGGAAAGTCGAGAGGATAACAGCCTGTACTAAGAGGGGAGGGTGAAAATGGCAGTGCAAGAATTTGGGGACAATCGGGCCGCGCATATTTTCTCCCTCCTCTGCACCGCTCACAGCATCGAAACCAATGCCCTGGCCGCCCGCCTGAACGTCAGCGAGCGGACCGTCCGAAACGACATCAAGCAGCTCAACGCCCGTTTAGGGGACTGCGCCGCCATTGAGGGCGAACAGGGCGTGTATACCCTGCACGTCTACCACAGCGAACGCTTCCGCGAGATCCGCACGGAAATTCTGGCTGGTGACCGCTCCTTCAATTCTCCCCATAACCGTCTGGATTACCTGTTCGGAAATCTGATGCGGGCGGAGGCCCCGCTGCTGACCGACGAACTGGCTTATGAAATGAGCATCGGCCGGAGCACGATCATCAGCGACCTGAAAAAGCTGCGCGCCAGTCTGGAGCCGTATCACCTCGCCATTCTCGGCAAGACCAGCAAGGGGTTGATTCTACAGGGAGCGGAGAGCAATATCCGTTCCTACATCCTGGATAATTCCTACGGCGCGCTGTATCGGGACTACCCGCTGGACAAAGAAATTCTGGAGCTGACCGAGTCGGTCTTTCTGGAAAGCCCTCTGGAGAGGGGAACGCAGGAAACCTTTAAAATGTATCTGACGGTTATGCTGGACCGCTTCCTGACCGGCCACCCCATTGGCGAGCTGTCTACAGCCTTTTACCGTCTGACGGCACGGCCGGAGTTTGAAACCGTCAACCGGCTGACCGGCCGGATTTCCCAATTCCTGCATGTAGAAATCCCAATAGAAGAACAACTGTTTGTGCTGCTGCCCATTGTCGGGATGCGCACGCCGTCGGATGTTCTGGATATGCGGGCCATTGAGCTGGATTGGTCCATGCAGGCGCTGAAGGATAAGGTTTTCCGGCAGATTCAAATGGAGCTGAACATTCAGCTGGCAGATCCGGAGTTTGAAGAGGAATTTCTCTATCACCTCATGTTCATGCTGAACCGCCTGCGGTTTCATGTCCGGCTGAGAAGCGCCATGCTCACGGAGCTGCGGGAGAAATATCCGCTTGCCTGGAGAATGGCCGGTATCGCGGCGCGTGTGATTCAGGAGGAGTACGCGCTGGGGGTCACAGAGGATGAACGCGGTTATCTGGCCTCTTACTTCGGCGTTTTCCTGGAGGAGAACGGCCTGAAAAACAGCCGGGCATTTCGGGCGGCTGTGGTCTGCGGCACGGGCAGGGTGACGGCGCGGCTGATCGCCGCACAGCTCCGGCGGGTGCTGGACAGTTCCGCAGAGCTGGTTCTGTTTCCCAGCGGCAGGGTTACCCCGGAAAGCCTGGAGGGATTCGACCTGATCTTTACCACGGTGGAGCTGCCCTGCCGGACGGATTTGCCGGTCATCTTTATCCACGAAATTTTCAACGAACAGGAGATCCGCCACAAGATCGAAAAGGCGAAATACTGGGATCAGGTGGATGTGCCTGTGTTAGACAACAACTGGTTTGTGATGACGGGCCTGCTGGATGAAAGCCGGTTTTTTGTATTGGACAAGGAGAAGGATTACAGTCAGGTATTGGAGCGTATGGCCGGAGCGCTGACAGAACAGGGAAAGGTAGACGAGGGGTTTCTGGAGCGGCTGCGGAGCCGGGAACAGATCGGCTCCACGGTCTTTGACCATTCGATTGCCATGCCCCATACCGTCCAGTACGCCGGGGACCGGCTGGTATTGGCGGCGGGCGTCTGCCCAAAACCCGTCTGGCAGGACGGCCGGGAGATCCGGGTGGTCTTCATGCTGGGACTGCCTGAGCAGACGGCGTCAGACGGTGCGCTGCTGGTACGGGTCTATGAGGAAATTATCAGCATCACACGGAATCGTGAAATGTTGGAGAAGATTGCGGCGGCGGATAATTTCCAGGCGCTTCTGCGGGCATTGTACCGTCAGGCCTGAGGAACAAGGAGGAGACGCGATGTTTCAGTTAGGATTGATTGTAATCGCAATGTTTGCGGTTCAGGCGGTGCTGAGCGGTTTGCAGATGCGCCACTTTTCCAAGGAGTTCATCAAGCTCCGGCGGCGGGGCAAGGTGGCCTGCGGACGAAAGTCCGGCGGGTTCCACGCGGGGGCAATCGTCATGTTCCTGATTGACGGGGACGGTGTGATTCAGGAGAGCCGGAAGCTGTGCGGCGTGACCTGCTTTGCACGGGTCAAACCGCTGGCCGGATTTGAGGGAAAATATGTGGGCGGTTTGACGGACGGTGATCTGCCTAAGTACGGCAAAAATCTGCGCAAAGCGATCTTAGACGCACGAGACAGCTACAACAAATTTATTTCCGGCGAGGCGATTCCCGAGCCTCCCTCTCCCCTCCGGAGAGCGGGGCAGGCTCTGACCGGAATCGTGAAATCTTAGAGTGAGAAAGGTGGATTACTATGGAGTTTATCGTTAATTTAGCCGCCGGCTTCATGAATCTGTTTGTCCTGGGCGGCGAACAGTTTATGAGCTGGGTCGCTGGGATCATCCCCACCATTGTCATGCTGCTGGTCCTGATGAACGCAGTCATGGCCATAGCGGGAGAGAAAGCAGTGGCGCGGCTGGCCGGGATCTGCACCGGCAATCCGGTCCTGCGCTACGCGGTGCTGCCCTTTGTCAGCGCGTTCATGCTGGGCAACCCAATGGCCCTGTCTATGGGGAAATTCATGCCCGAGTTTTATAAGCCCTGCTTCTATGCGTCCGTGACCTACCACTGCCACACCAACAACGGACTGTTTCCCCACATCAA
>CAMWSZ010000060.1 GCA_947177005.1 uncultured Clostridia bacterium
AACTGCCGCTTTTGGGGGAGACCTTTACCCTTTCATTTACTCTAGGACACCACCGGAAAAATAGCAGTCTGTAATAATAGCAGTCTCTCCATTCGTAATAAATAGTGGAGTCCCGGAGGCCGTAATGCAGTTGATAAAATTGCACTTCTCAAAACTTTGCACAGGGCTATCAGTCCAAACAAATGGGTACCCAGCTTGAATCCCTGCTCCATCAAACGTAATGTTTTGCACCTTGATGTTTCCTTCCTGTGCGGACCCAAGTATCAATGCTGCATCATATGAAGCACGTCGAATCGTTACCGGGCAATCAGTACGACCGAGCACTAATTCAGATGGTGTTGACATGATGTAAGCGCCAAGTTCAATTACATCATTCGGGCTGGCATGTTCAATGGCATCAAGAAGTTCATCAAAGGTTGTTACGGGGCCAGTTGTTGGCGTTGATGCTGGCTCAGAGGCATCATTTTCGTCATCTGAGTGCGAAATGTCTTCATCGGCAGGGGTTTCAATCAAATCGGGTGTCGAAGTGGAAACTTCCACATCGGGTTCGCTTGTAGTAACCGCCGCTTCTGCGGCAAAGACGGGGACGGTCAGAATCATCACCATTACCGCAACGATCAGAGCGGTCAAAAAGTGATTCCGGTGGGGATGCCTGTTCTGTGGCTCCCGTTTACGGTGTGTGGTATTCATGTGTGTACCTCCTATGCTGTTGCTCCCATGGCCATGGTGCGTTTCAGCCCTGCATTATGACAGAATGGCATTGCAAAATTTGTCAAAACGTGGAGGTTATGAAAATATTGTAGTTTTTGGTAGAAAAATGTCAAAATTTAGCGGCAACTATGTTGAGTATGACGGAACACGAGTAAATAAAGGAGGCTAAAATTATGAGTCACGAATGGGGAAACTACCCTGAAAACTTCACCCCGAAAATGTATTGGGGTGCCAAGGCCATCTTGCAACGAGACATCGGCAAGCTCGGGAAGACGCTGGATCTCCTGCCCGACCGTCAGAGTTTTGAGCGGATGGATGGGAGCCAGACGGACGAGGACACGTTTTTCAACTGGATCAACACGAAGGTCCTGCCTGAACTGAGGCACCATGCCAGAGAAAACCATTTCCATGAGTGGAACGATCTGGTGACGATCCAATCCGAGGACAGATCTTTCATGTGTCAGGCCACGCCAAAGAACAGCGGAGGGGAGTACCTTTATATAGGTTGCTGGGAGGTTGATTTATCGGAGAAGAACTCTGAATCTGAATAGGGAGTGTAGGCATGATTGAGTTTATAGAAAAGGAACGGTACTACGACGATTCTACTTTCACAGGTCAATGCTGGATGTATCCCACGTTCATGGTGAAAGACGGCATTGAGTATTTCATGTGGAACCGACGGGAGCCGGATGATAGCTGGAAGCAGAAAGAACGGGAAAGCCAGAAAGCGGAGCTGCTTGCCCATGATGGGGCGTATTTTCATTTCCACGGCATCTATGCAGATCCGTTCAAGATGCTGGCTGAGATGGAGCATCGAGGCCACACGTTCACAGAACCGAATAACCTTTTTGCTGATTGCCGCAAAAATGGCGGTTTTGTGGACTTCCACGGAAACCGAAACGAGGTATCAGCGGCTTTCCATTACCGAATTTATGATGAAGCCCTGATAGAGAGAATCCAAGCGACGGCTGCACCCATCATCGAAAGAAGCAGGAGGAGTTAAACATGGACACTTACAGAATACCGCTTGTCTGGCAGATGTACGGTCATTGTGACATTGACGCCAACTCTCTTGAAGAAGCGATTGAAATTGCGCTAGGCCCTGATACTCCGCTGCCCGATGGCTCCTATGTCGATGATTCCGTTGCCGTTGATTATGAAGTCCTCGAACTGGATCAGGGTAAGAAGAACCGTACAATGACAAAGGAGGAATTGAGGACACAGCTCCAGCAAGGTCGTGTCCTCAATGATTTGCTGGCATTTGGTCCCGGTCAGGACTGCGAGATTTTCAAGGCCGATAAGTTCTATCCTGGAGATGTGGTTATCTATGTTCCTGATGTGTACTTGAACCACATCCCGCTTGACCGTTCCATCACAGACCCGGAGGAGTTTTCCGAGCTCTTATCCAACTGCTACACTGGTCAGGACTTCATCAACGAGTGCGGCGGCGATGTGGAGAAAGCCGAATATTTGTTTGGATACTGTGACTGGCAGCACCCGTCCTCTGCGGTGGATGAGCTGGAGAACGATCCGGGGCAAGTTGAAATCATGTTGAGTGGCTTGCTGCCGGAGGCTCAGAAAGCGGTCATGCGTGTGCTGGGAATCAGCTTACCCGCTGATGGCAACTATGATCTGATGCCTCTCTTTACAGTATTTGATAACGGTGATTCTGCGATTGGCCGAGACAAAGATAACAAGGGGGATTAGACTATGAAATATGATCTTATTGAAGCAAAGGGGCAGTATGCTCTTATCCTGCGCGGCGAACACATGACGCAATATGCCGTTGTATGCGGTCTGGACCAGGAAACCGGAAGCTGGGACTGGACGTGTTGCTACTATGATTTCGGCAAGTTCTCTGAACTGACGAAAGCCGAGGCTCTTTTCAAGGCACTGGACTACTACCTGATGCGGACGAACGATAATCACATTTCCTGGGCCAGAATGAGCGAGATCGCTACGGTTCTGAAGGACGGACTGATTGAGGACAGCGAGGAAGAAGCCTACCGCTATATGGCTGATGTTGCCGAATTGTCGAACACCGAAGCAGAATACTTTGGGTTGGACATGGAGCAGTACAAAGTCGCCACAGATGGAGATGCTGACGGCCACACGCCCCCATCCAGCACAGGCGGCGATTACAGTCCTGCCCATCCGTGGGATGCCCCCGGCATGAGTTCGTCCGATTTCATATAAGCAGGTGAAAATATGCAGCGAAAATCTACCCTATGGAGCAGGTTGTTTCACGGGTTCCACAAAGAATCTGACGGAAACACAGAGGGATTCCTTGATTGGCTGGTCCAGATGCGGCTTGACTATTTCGCCCATACTGGCACTGTCACAACAGAGGAAGATCTAACGACGCTACTTACCGCAAGTTTGGATAAGGAACTGACCGCCAACGAAAAGACGGCTCTTGCCCTCTTTGTAGATCGTGTGGAGCATGAAAAGCAGGTGATCTACAAAGAGGGGGTTCTGGATGGTATTCTGCTGATGAAAGCCATCCATAAGGTTTCATAGATTCGGGGCCTCCACAGGGAACTATGTTTTGCTGTGGGGGTCTCTCTTGTGTCAAAAGAAACGAGCGTTATTTTTGAACCCTAAATTTTGCCGAATAAAGGGCCATATGGAACGACTTTTGACACAAAATTGTAACAGGTTAGTTTTGACACTGGAAAGGAAGCGCCATGGGAAAAGTATATGGCTATGTACGGGTCAGTACGCCAAAGCAGAATATTGAACGTCAGATACGAAATATCAAAGCGGCGTATCCGGCTGCGCTGATCGTCCAGGACGAATATACCGGGACAAAGATGAACCGTCCGAACTGGACGAAACTTTACCGCAAATTAAATACCGGCGATACTGTGATTTTTGATAGCGTTTCCCGAATGAGCAGAAATGCAGAAGAAGGATTCTGCATCTATGAGGAACTATATAATCTTGGGGTTTCGCTGGTGTTCCTAAAAGAGCCTCACATCAATACGGATACATACCGTAACGCATTAACAAATGGCATCCCGCTCACAGGAACGAATGTCGATTACATTCTGGCTGGGGTCAATCAGTACCTTCTGGCCTTGGCAAAGGAGCAGATACGGCTTGCTTTTGAACAGACAGAAAAAGAAGTATCGGACCTTCATCAAAGGACTAAAGAAGGAATTGAAACAGCCCGACTTAACGGAAAACAGGTCGGCTTGAAAGCTGGCTCAAAGCTCACAACAAAAAAGTCGGTTGAAGCCAAGCGGTTGATTGTGAAGCATAGTAAGGATTTTGAAGGCAGTCTAAGTGACAGTGAATGTATTCGATTGATCGGCTGCGCCAGAGGTAGCTATTATAAGTACAAGCGAGAGTTAAAGGCTGACGGCACCAGCAGAGAGTAAATTGAAATAAGCACCACCTATGCTTGCAGAAAATCATAGGTGGTGCTTATCGTCTTAAACTTCAATGCCTAGCTTTTCAGCGATTTCCTCTGGTGTAAGCCCGGCTTCTTTTGCTTTTGCCATTACTGTTTTCATGTTGACAGGGTGGAGCAGTTTTTGCTTCTGGACTTCCAATGCCTCAATCTCGGCTTTCTTTTTTTTCGATTTTTTGGTCAATCAAGGCAATACGTTCATCTTTTGTTTTTCTCCCTGGCATCTAAAGACCTCCTATAAAATGATGAAATAACTATACCGTTTATTTAGTGAAATGACAATAAAAATATACAAATGAATATCTAATTGGAGCGAACCTTATGAACTAATCCAGTCAGCTCAAAATAGAAAAAACGGATAGTAAATGATTGTAGCTTGGCTAAATTATCTTTTATTTTTGTAATAACCAATATAGTAATTATGAATGGAGGTAGATCCCAATGGATACAAAACGTGATATGAAAAAAGCAATGACACAACTTAAAATAGAAAAATTGGCAAATTATCAAAAAGACCCCATCAATAGTATTTTAGATGAAAACGATACATTTGTAATTGCTCCACCATCGGTATGTAGATCTGAGATTTTTCAAATTCCGGCATTGATGCTTTCTGGATTGACGTTAGTTGTTGAACCAACACTTGCACTTATACATGAACAGGTCAACAACTTGCAACTGTGTGATGTCCGTGCCGACTATATTGATTCTACGAAAACCCCCGAAGAAAATATGAATACTCTGCGAAAGGCGAAGAAAGATAAGCTGAAGTTATTGTATATTGCTCCTAATCGTTTACAGGATTAAAGCTTTCAGCGAGAAATAGAAGATGTTTCCATCAGTCTAGTAGTGATAGATGAAGCGCATTGTGTAACATCTTGGGGAAATGAGTTTAATTCGCCTTACTTGAAAATTGGGGAGTTTATTGATTCACTCTCTGATTCGCCAGCTAAGGTAGCTCTGACATCAATAGCACCACTTCAAAATCGGGAATGAATTTGTGAATTGCTGTCCATTTTTTGAATAAAAGTAACTATCAGGCTGGTGTCGTATATTGTAATACAGTCAAAATGACAGATAGAGTTTACAATATTCTCAATGATATGTTTCCTGAAAAGGTTGCGGAGCATCATTCAAGAATGAATAGAGAGGAACAGGAAGAAAATGATTTGATGTTTCTAAACGGTGAGCGGCAAATTATGGTTGCGACATCTGCATCTTATATGAAGATAGATCACTCAGATATTGACATGGTAATCCATTTTAATCTACCGCAGTCACCCACAGATTACTACCAGCAAGCCGGACGTGCCGGCCAGTTTGGACAAGCAGCAAAATGCGTTTTGCTTTATACTGAAAACGACTATATTATGAATCGTCTGGCAGCATTGGATCAAATGAAGGAATACGCAAACAGCTCGGTGTGCCTAACCCAACAATTATTATCAAGCCTGGGTGAAACTATGGATACACCTTGTGGCAAATGCTCAAACTGCCAGAAGGGGAGAAGTCACATGAAGTAAAGTTGCTTAGGATACTAAAAAAATTCTCCAGACCGGGACCAAGTCAGCCGAAAATTTTTTTGAAGATCCCCGCCATTTTTAGCGAGAATCATGGGAAACTCGCTTCAGAATGGCGGGGATAACAGAAAACAAATCTATTTGTCGCCTTTCAAAATCGTATTGGCGATATATTTTTGTAACTCGGCTCGATGGATAAGATGCCGCTTGCCGACTTTGGCCGACTTGATTTTTTTATTTTTGATAAGGGCATAAGCCGTATTCTTTCCAATGCCAAGTTCCTTACAGACATCTTCAATGGTCAGTAAATCTTTATTCATGGTTTACCATTCCTTCCTAATATAGATATTCTTTTCTCCTTATTTTTCTTTACTCTAGGCACACAGAAACCCCTTCCCCTTAACACATTTTTACTCTCATCTGTAGTATCTAGTCAATGGGTCTATTTTATCTTATATAGAGATTATCTATTATCATTATTATTTTGGTAAGTATTCAATGACAAATTATTATTACTACACTGTTTATGAAAAATAGTTTTCTATTCATCCCTAACAATCTCATAAGGTCTTAGATAAAGACATACGGATTTGGGAGGGATTTTATATGCACGAGTTCATTCATACATTCAGCATGACACGCTTTTTTTCTGAGCAGGAGCGTATAACTTTTAAGAACCTCTATGGTTCGAATTTTTTCTTCAACAGTGACAAAAATAAATTTGTCCTTAATAAATACACTGATGATGGCCTAAGAGTAGAAATCACGGAATCATCCTATAAGGATCGCCATTACCATGATCCGCTGAACCGAAAGTACAAGGCCAAGATTATTATAACTCCACATAAGCTGTTACACCCAGGCAAGCAGATGGGAAAGCTTACAAGCAACACAGATATTCAAGCCGCTTGTGTACTGCTTACAAACATCTTTTCCGAAATACAGAATGAGTCTGGTGTGAACTTATGGCAAGACGCAAAGCTACGTCGAGTTGATATATCAAAAGATATAATTACACCATCTGACCTCTATTCCGTAGAGATCATTAAAGCATCAAAACAAGCGGTCCATAAGTGCGGCTATAAAGTTTTTAAGCCTGAAGAAAGCAAAGGCTACAATCCTGAATGGGCTTTAGAGGATTCTGCACTATTCCACAATCATTCACAAAAAGTTGCAGCGAAAATATATAATAAGCTCCACGATCTTGATGAAACCGAACAGAAAGAGTATTCGGGATTAGGCTTGATTCGGTTTGAACTCACACTAAAGCGAAATCGGCTAAAAGACCCATACAGAATTGACGAAGTATTGCTACCAGATGAATTAACGGGCCTACTTTGCAAAATCACCAAGGATGGTAATATGCTGTTGGATAAGTATATGGTTCAGACTTTGTATCCCGGAGCGATGCTTTCTCATAGTGTATTAAAAAAATATCTCAAACTCCAAAATGGCAGGAAGGAAAAACGCACCAAGAGTATGCAGGAATACAGTTCATGGGTTACTAAAATGCCACCGAAATTGTGCGACATAGGTTTGATCCCAGCACAAATCACAAATCGAAAGGAAAGTTTCAAAGCCCTATCGGTGTCTCCTGTCTATGTCGATAACAAATGTCCTTTTATACCATCCTTTTCAGATATGTTGAATGGCACAGTGGATCAAAAATTGCTTAACTTTGCTTGGATAGCCACAAGGCGAAAACGGGAAGGAAAAAAGCGGAATGAATTGATTTATTGGAATTTTGGTTAAAAGGCGAGGACATTCAAAAAAGTCTTCTCACCAGACAATAGTGAGAAGTCTTCTCTTCTTTAGAAAATTTTATTATAGGCTTCGGTAATTAAATCAATGAACTCTTGCTCCAAAATGTTTCCGCATTTCAACTGTTCCTTATAGGCAACCGCAAGTGCATCCCACTGTAAAAGTTTAGTTTGTAAGTCAGTAGTTCTAGGCTTGAATCCGGCTTTATTTGCATCATAAATTCTTTTTGAAATTCGATTTCTAATTTTTTCATATTCAATTTCCGTTTGTAAGCGGTTACGTTTGTTCTTGAGCTTTGCGCCAATCTCTGCACAGGTCTTATCCGAATCAGGTGCTTTGCGCCCACAGTAAACTGAGTTAGAGCGGGTTGGAACAAAGTATCGACCGCAATTTGCGCATTTTATGATGTAAGTATTGCGTCTTTCAAATTTTTCTTTGTCTGAGCTGGCATCTCCATTAGAAGCCATTTCTTTCAAGGCAAGGAACACCAACGAGGAAAAGTTGTGCATTGTATATCGTCTTGCTGTTGATTTTGAAGGATTCATGCTATCCGACAGGAACTTATGAAAGTCTGCCGTTTTATCTGACTGAAAACGCACTCGCATATAGTCCAGTTTGTTTTTCAAATTCTCGTCAAACATATCGTAACAATTACGCCATTCCTGGCAGAAAATGCAATAGCTTTCCTCAAGTGAATTTGTCGAAAAAAGCCACACACATATCTCTAGCTTTTTATCAGGGGAGAATAGGCGCAATTCATTTTGGTACTCATGAAGAAAATCACAACTCAATTCAAGAAACCGCAATGAATCAGAAATCTGTTGTAAGGGCGAAGTCAGCGGAAGTTCGTTAGACCGATGGCAAGACAGAATTTTATTTAACAAAAATCGTCTGAGTTTATCCTTGAAAATATCCTTTGCAAATTGAATGTCGATGTCATAGTTTTTCCGCAGTTCAACCACGGTGAGTAAGGGATCAATGAATTGCATAATGCCATTCACCAAAACGCTTACATAGTCCGCAGTTACAACATAGTCGCTTGCAGTTTCCGCAATTTCCTTTATATAGCGGTTGTAATAATCAGTAATCAGCTCATCACGGAAAAGTTCGACTGCACTTTGATAAAAGTATGGGTTCAAATTCCCAATTTGATCCTCAAAGCGGAGCAGCAATGCCTCTACTGTTTTTTGTGTACATTTCTGTTCTATGTCTCCTGATTCTATCAGCGTTCTATAGTCCGAAATAAGCGTTTTAATACCCTGAATTTTACTACTGAAATCGCAGTTTAAGAGATCGGCAAGTTCTTCAACAAGTTGCTTTTCCTTGAATCGAATTGAGCCTGGGGCCGCTTTCACATTTTGTTTCCTGCCTATTGTTTTGTGCTCCTCTACCCATTTTAGAGGATATACAAGATGTAACTTGCCGTGGCAATACCTAACCTCACACCGATAACTGAACGGCTGATAGTAGTCGCTGTAAAGATAGTCCGGCGAATACAGCGTGTGAATGGTGCTGTTATGGTTGCTCTCCATATTTTCCTCCTATACCGTGGTGGGAGATAGTTTTTACAAAATCTGCGATAAATAATCCCACACAAAAAGTTATGAAAAAACCTTTCCAATACAGAAAAATCGTAATATAATAGGGTCATAACTTATCCAAACCCAATTTGGATGAAGTCGGCAAGTTGTCAGTCGCCAATAACTCTGCACCTTGACGATTTCATAGAATGAGGAGGATTTACTTATGGCAAACAAGGTTAGTCTACCGGAGGGTTACTTCGCCAGGGCCGGCAAGATCTACCATCACTGGCACGACAAACAGGGCGACCACGAGGAACTTGCCGCAGACGGGAATTTCTCAGTCAATGCAACCATACAGTACACCGACAATCCAAATAGTTTGCTCTTAGCTGTCTGCTTTACCAGCAGCGATGGCTCTAAGTTCCAGGATGTTCAGATTCCTATTTCTGAACTCACAGGCAATGGAAAACGGCTTCTGGATCACGTTCCAAACTGGTTCGTCTTACTTGGGGCATCACCAGCAAAGCGGCTCGCCTTCCTGCAAAACAGCCTGAACTTGCAACGGTTGGGGATCAGCGATGTTGTCAAAATTCAGCGAGTCGGGCCAGGATACCATGCCTCAGACAACGGAATCTTGTTCTATTGTCTGGGGGATAAGATCATCAATCGACCTGCAAATGAGAACTTGGAGCTGACCTCACTGTTCCACTTGCGCAAAACAGGTGAGATACACGGGCAGGGAGTTCCTTGGGTTCGCAAGTTCTGTGAGCAGGGGACTCCCCAAGCAGCTCAGTTCGTTGCAACCCTCACCGCCTATGTGCGGCCAATGCTGGAAGCTCGGAATCTCCACCAGCGGATCGCCGTCTACGTTTACGGCGAATCAGGCACTGGCAAGAGCGAAACGGCCAAACTACTCTGCTCCATTTTTCAGGAACAGACTGGCACTACCCTGTCAAGCGATAAGGCTGACATCTTCCGCATGATGTCCGCCTGTCAGGATATGCCTTTCCTGGTGCACGATCTCAATGACAGCGGCGTTGTGACTGTCTCAGCGAAGAAACGAGAACGGCTCTCCGAGGTAATCCAGCAGTTGTCAGGTAGTGGCACCCTATCCATCCGTGGCGAGGAATTTGATGTGAGGTTTGCGACTCCAATCATCACAGCCGAAAAGCTGATTGAAAGCTACAGCACGATCAACCGCACCCTGATTGTCAAGTACGAACGTCCTTTCGATGCGGACACTATGACCTGGCTTCAAGAAAAACGTAATCTTTATGTGGACTTCCTGGAAGGGTTTATTGGCTGGATTTGCCAAAATCATACCCGTCTCAAACAATGTGTACGAAGTTGGACTTTTTCAAATCTGCATGGCAGTATCAAAAATCCAGAGGCGTACACTGGCTTCCATCGCTTAGTACGCACTTTCGAGACACTAAAAGTCACGCTTGAACTTTTCCTGCTCCATCTCCGGGAGGTCTACGCAATTCCACAGGAGGTCGAACAGTCATGGCGGCGGCTTTTAGACGAGGGCATCAACCAGGCAGTCTTTTCCGACACCCTGGAACATTTGCGTAAGGACAGCGCAGCACAGGAGCGGTTCTATGTGGATGCCATGCTGGACATCTTCAGCTACGAAGAACAGCGGCACACAAAAAAGGAAAAGCTGGTGGCCAAGTCCTTCGAGAAGTACAAGGAACTGAACAAGTGCGCCAAGATAGATGTCCGAATCCCGAAAAAAATTTTCTTCCAATCGGGAGACTACTACTGCTTCCGTGGTGATGATCTGGTGGAGTACCTGATGGCACAGCAAGATAA
>CAMWSZ010000061.1 GCA_947177005.1 uncultured Clostridia bacterium
ATATGGCGGTTGGCTTAGGGAAGATGTTTGGGTTCAGCTTTTCGCAAAATTTCGATTATCCCTATATTTCCCGTTCCGTAGTGGAGTTCTGGAGGCGGTGGCACATCTCATTGACCACTTGGTTCCGGGAGTATGTCTATATTCCGCTGGGCGGAAACCGTGTTTCCAAAGTCAAGTGGGTCCGGAATATTTTGATTGTATGGCTGCTGACCGGGATCTGGCACGGTGCAGGGTGGAATTTTCTTCTGTGGGGCCTGTATTACGCCATGTGGATGCTGGCGGAACGCCTTTTCCTGGGCAAATGCCTGGAAAAACTGCCTTCGCCGCTGCGGCATATCTATACAATGGCGGTGGTGCTGATTGGCTGGGCCTTGTTTGCGGCAGAAAACGATTTTGCCGGATATCTGCGGACGCTTTTTGGCGGCGCTCCCCTGTACAGTGCCTTGGACGGATACAATTTCCGGAGTTATCTGCCGGTGCTGGTGATTTCAGCGGCCGGTTCGACACCGCTGGCAAAAAATCTGTGGGAACGGCTGAGTGTACAGGTCCGTTCAGCGCTGACACCGGCGCTGGTGCTGGGAGCGCTGGTCCTGTGTACCGCCTCGCTGGTGGACGCAAGCTATAATCCGTTTCTGTATTTTCGATTCTGAGAGGGGGGAGCGGTGTGACAAAGACGGCGCAGTATATTACTGCAATTCTGTTTTGCGTATTTATTGCCGGATTCGGCGTCCTGCATATCCTGACGCCGGACCGGGAATTTTCACCGGTGGAAAACCGGAATCTTCATCAGCTGCCGGAGTTTTCCTGGACCGCGCTGGTGGACGGAAGCTATACCGCCGGATTGGAGGACTATCTCTCCGACCAGTTCCCTTTGCGGGACAGTTGGATGGGATTGAAAACCCGGTATGAGTATCTGCTGGGGAAACGGGAGTTTCACGGCGTCTATCTGTGCGGAGATACACTGATCTCCAAGGTTTCAGACCAGAGCCGGGCAGATCAAAATTTGAAGTTTGTCCGTCTCCTGACCGAAAAAACAGATATCCCGGTATATTTTGGACTGATTCCCACCGCCGCTGAAATCTGGCGGGACAAGCTGCCGGAGGGAGCCTGTTCCTTTGACCAAAAGGCGTATCTTGAAAAGGCAGGGGAGTATGGCGGCAAATGGGTCGATATTGCCGGTGCGTTGGAACGGCACGCAGAGGAACCTGTTTTTTACCGTACCGACCACCACTGGACCAGTTTGGGCGCATATTACGGCTATACGGCGCTGATGGAGGCGCTGGGCGAAACGCCGGAACCGTTAGGAGAAGCAGAGTGTGTATCAAACGATTTTCTGGGGACGCTGTATTCCACCTCCGGCGTACACTGGATTCGTCCGGACTGCATCCAGAGGTATGTGGATGGAGAAGGAATTTCCGTAGAAAATGTGTATGGGAATGAGCTGCATGGCTTATATGTTGACGGCTTTTTGAACGAAAAGGACAAATACGCCTCATTTTTAGGCGGCAATGCGCCGCTGTATATCGTCCGGAACGGGAACGCCGCGTCCGGGAAAAAACTGCTGGTCGTGCGGGACAGCTACAGCGACAGTTTAGCGCCGTTTCTGAGTCAGGAATTTTCGGAGATTCATCTGCTGGACCTGCGGTATAACCGGACATCAGCGGCGCGGTACGCAGAGGAAAACGGAATGGACCTGATTTTTGTCTGCTACAGCGTGGAGAACTTTATCAAGGATATTGACGCCGTTTTTCTGGGACAATAAGCAGAGAAGGGCCGCATGAAACAGTCCGTTCCATGCGGCCTTTTCGTTTACAGCAGCTCTCCGAAATTTGTGATATACTGATCGCAGAACTCCCGCATATCCGCCTCCTCGCCGGGAAAAACCCGGTCCTGTACGCCGACAACCGTCATGCCTGCCGCTTTGGCGCCCTTGCAGGCGCTGAGGGAATCGTCGAAGAGAACGCAGTCCTTGGGAGATACGTCCAGCAGAGCGGCGGCTTGCCGGAAAACTTCAGGGGATTTTTTGTCCATGCCAAACTCCTGTGCGTAGATGATTTTTTCAAAGTAGGGATGTAACTGGTGGCGGTCCAGCGCGGCCAGACAGTGCTCCGGGACGCAGGAGGTAAAAATAGCCATACGGTGTCCAGCGGCGCGGCAGCGGTCCAGGTACTCCCGGACGTGGGGCTTTAATGGGACATTCTGATAAGCGTCCTTGGCCAGCTCCATCCACTCCGCGATGATCTCCTCACAGCTTTCCTCTAAATGCAGGTACTCTTTTGTGAAAACCGCGCAGTTTTGCAGGATTGTATGGGCTACGCCCGCATAGTATTCTTGTGTATAGGGTGCGCTGCGGCGGCTGAGAAAGGTTTTGTCTACCTCCAGCCAGATGCCGTTGGAGTCAATGAGAGTGCCGTCCAGATCAAATATGAGCATGGGAGACTACCTCCTTATTTTTTCGAGGGGGAACGGCCGTGCAGGCTTGTCAGATGGCATTATAACAGGACGGACGTTTTTGTTCAAGTGTCATTTTATCAGAATCGTGGAAAACCCCTTCGCGCAGGCGCAAAATGTTCACAAAATCACGCTTGTCAAGGTTTGCTGATTCTGCTATAATAAGCCAGTTAAAGACAAAAAGGTATGTTTTCAGGCAAGGAGTGCAGAATGTACTTAAAGGCATTGGAGATTCAGGGCTTCAAGTCCTTCCCGGATAAAACCGTTCTGGATTTTGGAGAGGATATCACGGCCATTGTCGGTCCCAACGGGTCCGGGAAATCCAATATTTCTGACGCAATCAGCTGGGTGATGGGGGAGCAGTCCGCCAGAAGCCTGCGGGGAAATAAAATGGAGGACGTCATCTTCGGCGGTACGGCTAAACGGAATCCTGTGGGGTTTGCACAGGTATCGCTGGTACTGGACAACAGCGCAAAGATCTTCCCGGACGTGGACAGCAGCGAGGTCATGGTCACGCGCCGCTACTATCGGAGCGGTGAGAGTGAATACTATATCAATAAGCAGTCGGTCCGCTTGAGGGATATCAACGAGTTGTTCATGGATACCGGTCTGGGCCGGGAGGGCTACTCCATGATCGGGCAGGGGCGGATTGACGAGATTCTGTCGATCCGCAGCGCCGACCGCCGGGAGATCTTTGAGGAGGCCGCGGGCATCTCGAAATTCCGCCACCGGAAGGAGGAGGCCGAACGCAGGCTCCAGCGTACAGAGGAGAATCTGGTGCGTATCAATGATAAGATCAGTGAGCTGGAATTGCAGGTGGTCCCGCTGCGGGAGCAGGCCGAGACGGCAAAAAAATATCTGCGCCTGCGGGATGAACTGCGTATTTTGGAGATCTCTGTCTGGATGGAGCGCCTTGGAGAAATCAAGACGCTGAAAAGCAAATTGCAGGCGGATTTTTCCGCCGCAAAAACCCGGCAGGAGGAAGCGCAGAAGCAGTTGGACGCACTCTATGAGGAAAACGAGGAATTTTCCCGAAAAATGCAGGAAAACGATACGGAACAGGAACGGGTACGGCAGGAAGCAGGGGCGTTTGAATTGCAGGCAAAGGACGAGGAAAACGCCGCCGCGCTGCTGCGGACTGAGATACAGCATAAGCGGGAATCCATTGGAGAAATCAACGAGGAGCTGACCCGTCAGGAGGGCCGGAGCAGAAACACACAGGAAGAAATCGAGAATCAAAAGGGGAAATTATCGGAGCTGGAGGAACAGACCGCCGGTCTGGAACGGGAACTGGATGAGCTGCGGGTGAAGGCGGAAAAGGCCGCCGCCAGCGTCGGGAGTGCAGAGGATGAGGTCCGGGCCCTCCAGGCGAAGGAGGCGCTGGCCGCCGACGCCGCCGCAAAGGGCCGGGAACGGCTGTCCGCGCTGAGCGCAGGCATGGAACAAATGGAGGAGCGGCAGAGGACCGTACAGAAGGAGCTGGAGACCGCCGGTACACAGCTGGGAGCCGTACAGCGGGATGTGAAGGCCGCCCGCCGCGCCTTAGAAGACGCGGAGGAGGAGGCCAACGCCGCCGCGAATATGATCCGGGGACACCAGCTGCGAATGGAGGGACGTGAAAAACGGGAGAAGGCCGCGGCAGACGCAAAACTTCAGTTAACAATGGAACTGAATAACCTGGATTCCCGTATCCGTCTGCTGACGGAAATGGAAAAGGAATATGAGGGATTCAGCAAGGCTGTACGGGAGGTCATGCGGGCCGCGCAGAGAAATACGCTGCGGGGCATCCACGGACCAGTGGCCGGACTGATGAAAACAGACGCAAAGTATGCGGTTGCTATTGAGACGGCGTTGGGGGCCGGGATGCAGAATATCGTCGTGGACCGTGAGGAGGACGCAAAAGGCGCCATTCAGTACCTCAAGCAGCGTGACGGCGGACGGGCCACCTTTTTGCCGCTGACCGCCATGCGGGGCGGCGAGTTGCAGGAAAAGGGTGTTGAGAAGGAATTTGGATTTGTGGGGATCGCAAGCAGGCTGATTACCTACGCACCTGGTTATAATAACGTGTTCCGGAATCTGTTGGGATACACGGTCGTAATGGAGGATCTGGACTGCGGAATCGCTGTGGCGAGAAAATACGGAAACCGGTTCCGGATCGTTACGCTGGACGGTCAGGTCATCAACCGCGGCGGTTCCATGACAGGCGGCAGCGTGTCAAAGAGCGCGGGGATGCTGTCCCGGGCCAGCGAGCTGGACGCCTTGAAGGGAAAAAAGAAAGAGTTCTCTGCAAGATTGTCCCAGGCGCAGCGGGAGTATGACGAGGCCGTGAGAGACCTGAGGGTCGCGCAGTATGAGTTGCAGGCCGCTGAGGGACAGAAGCGAATCGCAGAGGATGCTGTGCTGCGCCTGCGGGGCGAGGTAAAACAGCATGAGGCCCTGCTGGACGGCGCAAAATCCGGTGCGGAAAATCTGGCGGGTGAACGGGACGCCCTTGCGGAACGGATTGAGGACCAGCGGAAGCAGCAGAAAACAGTGCGGCTGGAGACCGAGAAAAAGGAACGGGAAGCGGCGGAAATCCGGAGGGCTGTGGGAGAAAAAATGGCCGGTCAGACGGATTTGCAGGCGTATTCCAACCGGTTGAGCGAGGAGATGTTTCAGCGGAAGGAGGCGCTGGCCGGCCGGCGCGCCGAACGAACCGCCGCTTTGGACAGCCTCAGCCGTCTGGAACAGACCGCCAGGGATCTGGAGGGAGACCGTAAACAGCGCCGGCAGCGGATTGCAGAGTACAGAGACGCGATTGAGACGGCGGAACAGGAAATCGGTCAAAAGACCGGAGAGGCGGCGTCGCTGCGTCTGCGGGCGCAGGGGTGTCAGGAACGGCTGAGAGCCTTGCAGGACGCAAAGCTGCGTTTGGAACAGGAACGGACCGCAATGGGGCAGCGCCTGAAGGACTGTAACGACGCCGTGCTGGACGCGGAACGGGAGGCCGGAAGGTTGGAGCAGAAGCTGAACACCGGCGATATGGAAGAAAAACAGATTCTGGATAAATTGTGGGAGAGCTATGAACTGAGCCATTCCGCCGCAATGGAGCAGCGGATTGAGCTGGAATCCACCGCAAAGGCCAACCGCCGTATCGGCGAGCTGAAACGGGAGATTAACGGCCTGGGCACTGTGAACGTGGGCGCGATTGAACAGTTTAAGGTGGTCAACGAGCGGTATACCTATCTGACCGGACAGCGGGATGACGTGGAACAGGCTAAGACGGAATTGAAAGGCATCATAGACGGTATTACCCGGGAAATGACGGCGATTTTCGCGGAGCAGTTCCAGATGATTAACACGGCGTTTCAGGAGACGTTTCTGCATCTGTTCGGCGGCGGACAGGCGTCGCTGGAGCTGGAGGACCTGGACGATATCCTCAACTGCGGGATCGAAATCAAGGTGCAGCCGCCGGGAAAAACGCTGAAAACATTGTCTCTGTTGTCGGGCGGCGAGAAGGCGTTCGTGGCAATTGCCCTGTATTTTGCCATCCTGAAGGTGCATCCGACGCCCTTCTGCGTTATGGATGAGATTGAGGCCGCCTTGGATGAGGCGAACGTGGTGCGCGTGGCACGGTATATGCGGTCTATCTCAGATAAGACCCAGTTTATCGTGATTACCCACCGGCGCGGTACAATGGAGGAGGCCGATATTCTGTACGGTGTGACGATGCAGGAGAAGGGCGTGAGCAAAATGCTCCGGATCAATATGAACGATGTGGCTGAGGAACTGAATATTCCGTAAAAGTATGGTCCGTGTCCAAAGGATGAAAGCGTTGCCAAGTGGACAGGATACCATAATAAATATGTATTTTCCCTTGCGTCCCGGGGAGACGCAAAGAAAGGAACGGATTATGGGCTTTTGGCAGAAATTAAAGAAACTCTATATGGGCGACGTCTTTGGCGCCGCCATCAGCGAGGCGGACGAGGCGTTTTTCGACGATCTGGAGGAGATGCTGATTCTGGCCGACGTGGGGCTCCAGACCTCTATGGACGCCGTGAAGGAGCTGCGGCAGATCATGATTGAAGACAAAATTTCCGGACAGGAGCCGGTCAAGGAGTGTCTGCGCGGAATCCTCGCGGAAAAGCTGAACGTGGGGGAGACGGCGCTGGATCTGAGCACAAAACCGTCGGTCGTGCTGATGATCGGCGTCAACGGTGTGGGGAAAACCACCTCCATTGGGAAGCTGGCCAACAGCCTGCGGCTCCAGGGAAAACGGGTCCTGCTGTGCGCCGGGGATACGTTCCGCGCGGCGGCGGCGGACCAGCTGGAGATCTGGTCCAACCGGGCGCGGTGTGAGATCGTGCGGCAGAAGGAGGGCGCCGACCCGGGCGCGGTGCTGTACGACGCCCTCCAGGCGGCCCGGGCCAGAGGCGTGGATGTGGTCATCTGTGATACCGCCGGGCGTCTGCACAACAAGGCGCATCTCATGGCGGAGCTGGCCAAGCTGAAACGCATTATCGACCGGGAAATGCCGGACGCCGCCGTGGAGACGCTGCTGGTGCTGGACGCCACAACGGGTCAAAACGGCCTCATTCAGGCCAAGCAGTTCAAGGAAACCACCGGCTGTACGGGAATCGTGCTGACAAAGCTGGACGGTACGGCCAAAGGCGGTATCGTGATTGCCATTGCACAGGAATTGCAGGTGCCGGTGAAGTTTGTGGGACTGGGCGAGGATATCAAGGACCTTCAGTCCTTCGACGCACGGGAGTATGTGAACGCCCTGATTTGAGAGGATAGAAAACATGCTTATCAGAATTGACGGCAGACAATACAATGAACTGCGTCCTGTTACAATTACGCCCGGTTTTGTAGATTTCGCGGAGGGCAGCGTACTGATTCAGTGCGGCGGGACAAAGGTGCTGTGCTGCGCCAGTGTGGAGGAGGGGGCGCCGAAGTATGTGCCCCAGGGGACCGGCTGGGTGACGGCCGAGTATTCGATGCTGCCGCGGGCTAACCGTGAGCGCACGCAGAGAGATATCCGGCGGCTGAAGCTCAGTCCGCGCAGCGCCGAAATCCAGCGGCTGATCGGCAGAAGCTTACGGGCCGCGGTGGATCTGGCGGCTTTGGGTGAGCGCACCGTTACCATAGACTGCGACGTTTTGCAGGGCGACGGCGGCACCCGCACCGCTTCTGTGACAGGCGGCTTTGTAGCCCTGGCGCTAGCCTGCCGGAGGCTGGCGGAACAGGGAATGGTGAATAAAAATCCAATCCGCCATTTTGTGGCCGCAGTGTCGGCGGGGATCTTGGAGGACCAGTTGCTGCTGGATCTGTGCTATAGTGAGGACAGTCACGCAATGGTTGACCTGAACTGTGTGATGAATGACAGCGGCGGCCTGATCGAATTGCAGGGGACCGGCGAGGGCAGAAGCTTTACCGTAGAAGAACAGCGGGCGCTGGTGGACCTGTGCGGCGGAGGGATCAAAACCCTGATCGAAAAACAGAAAGAGATTTTGGGAGGCTTTTTATGATGAAGTTTGTTCTTGCGTCACAAAACAGACATAAATTACAGGAAATGCAGGGTATTTTGTCTGCCTACGGAATCGAAGCCGTACTGGAAACAGATATCGGACTGAAGGTTGACGTGGAGGAGACCGGGGAGACGTTCGCGGAAAATGCGATGCTGAAAGCGAAAGCCGTGATGAAAGCCAGCGGACTGCCCGCGATTGCGGATGACTCCGGCGTGTGTGTGGACGCGCTGAACGGTGCGCCGGGAGTGTATTCGGCGCGGTATGGCGGTCCGGAGCTGGACGACACGGCAAGATACCGCCTGCTGCTGAATAATATGCGGGGGGCCAGTACCCGTACCGCACATTTTACCAGCGCCATTGCCTGCGTTTTCCCTAATGGTGATACGATTGAAGCAGAAGGGATCTGTCCGGGGACAATCGCTTTTGCGCCTTTGGGCACAGGCGGATTTGGCTATGACCCGGTGTTCTTTCTGCCGGAATTGAAAAAGACCTACGCACAGCTTACGCCGGAGGAAAAGGCGGCGGTGTCCCACCGCGGAAAAGCATTGGCGGTGTTTGAGAAAAAATTGCAGGAATATCTGCGCAAAGGATAACAAGGTATGGAATTGACAAGTAAACAACGCGCCCAACTGCGCGGGATTGCAAACAGTCTGGATACGATTGTGCAGATCGGGAAGGACGGCATCAGCGGCAATCTGGTGAAGCAGGCCAACGATGCGCTGGAGGCGCGGGAAATCATTAAATGCAAGGTGCTGGAAAATTCGATGCTGACGGCACGGGAAGCCTGCGCGGAACTGGCAAAGCTGACCCGCAGCGAGGAAGTGCAGGTCATCGGGACAAAATTCGTCCTGTACCGGCAGCACTATGATAAGAGCAGGCGGAAGATCGAGCTTGTGAAGGACCGGGCGAAAAAGAAAACTCTTTAAATTTATAAATTTTTTCCTGGGGGAGATCTCTTGAGAATTGGTGTTTATGGCGGCACGTTCAATCCTATCCATATCGGACATCTGGAGGCCGCCCGCTCCGCCGTAAAAAAACTCCGGCTGGATAAACTGCTCCTGATTCCCACCGGACTGCCGCCCCATAAGAAACTGGGGGCCGGTGCGCCGCCGCCGGAAAAACGTCTGGAGATGACCGCTCTCGCCGCCGAAACACTGGAATGCGGCGCGGAGGTTCTGGACCTGGAGCTGCGGCGAGAGGGGAAAAGCTATACGCTGGATACCCTGCGGGAGCTGAAAAATCGGTTCCCAAAGGACCGGTTCTTCCTCATGATGGGTACAGATATGTTTCTGTCTTTTCAGGAGTGGAGGGAACCAAAAAAAATTGCCCGGCTCTGTACGCTCTGTGCCTTCAGCAGAGATTTTCAGAACGGACAGGATGCTTTCAGCGCACAGAAAAAGTTCCTGAAAAAATCCCTGAACGCGGATGTGGAACTGATTTCCCTGCCGCAGGTGATCGAGATTTCCTCTACACAGCTGCGGCAGGACCTGTCGGAAAAGAGGGAGCTTGCAAAAAAATACTTGACACCGGCCGTCTATGGTTATATTCTGCGGGAAGGACTGTACGGTACGGGGGCAGACCTGCGGCATCTGCCGCTGGACGGCCTGCGGTATGTGGCGCAGTCCATGCTCAAGCACAGCCGTATCCCACATGTGCTGGGAACAGAATCCACCGCTGCCGCGCTGGCCGTGCGCTGGGGGGCCGATGAGACCGCCGCCCGCCGTGCCGCGCTGCTCCACGACTGCACCAAAAAATTTGACAGGGAACAACATTTGCATTTGTGCCGTCAATATAGTGCAGCGCTGGACGCCGAGGAGCTGCGGGAGGGAAAATTGCTCCATGCGCTCACCGGCTCCCTGATTGCGCAGGAGGTATTCGGAGAGTCCAAAGAGGTGGTGGAGGCGATCCGGTGGCATACAACCGGAAAGGCGGATATGTCGCTGCTGGAGAAGATCATTTATCTGGCGGACTACATCGAGCCAACACGGTCCTTCTGCGGTCTCACCGGTCTGCGCAGGCTGGCCTTTGAGGACCTGGACCGGGCACTGCTGCTGGGACTGACAATGGCTGTGGAGGACCTGGAGAAAAACGGGATGACGGTCCATTCCCAAAGTGTGTTTGCGAGGGATTATCTGAAAGGAAAGCTGACATGAGAGGCAAGCGGGAAGCCGTTACGAGCGGCAGGCAGCAGAGACAGAGGGGCGGCCCCTTTGCCGGAGAAACGTCTTATAAACAGACCAAAAGTCCGAAAAAGAAGAAAAAAACCGGTTTGCTGGCCGGCGGTGCTGTGACGGCGGTGATCGCCCTGGGCGCGGTGCTGATCTGGAACTTTTTCCTGAAAAAACCGGATGTGTCCGGTAATGACCGGCCTGGTGTGGAGGACAGCGGGCCGGGTGGGGATATCAGCGGCGATGCCTCCAGCAGCGGCGGCAGTACCGCCCCGGGCGGACGGAAAGAGGATTATTACACATTCCTCCTGCTGGGCCGGGACACCGGCGGCGGCGGAAATACGGATACGATTATTCTGGTCTCCTATGACGTGGCCAATCAGCAGCTTAATATGATGAGCATTCCAAGAGATACCGCCGTCAATGTGTCCTGGAGCACCAAAAAAATCAACAGCGTGTACAACCTGTCTCTGAAACACAACTGACTCTGCCTACGACTCCTAACGTGAAGATCTCGGTCGTCGCCGTATCATTAA
>CAMWSZ010000062.1 GCA_947177005.1 uncultured Clostridia bacterium
GAAGTTTTTCATACTGTCACAGTTTGTCGTTTACACAGAAATTTGCCGGGTCTCAAGTGTCTCCGGTACTGACAATTGCGGCATGAACCTGATAACCGTAGATCACCTTTCCCCCCAGATGGGAGTAGTGCCAGCCGCTTCCTTCTGTAGGTCGCTTTGCTTTGGATGACGGCTTTGGCTTCGATATAACCGTACCGTCAATGCTGACGAAGACAGGTGTCTTCCGGGGTTCCACCAGCTTCGAGATGGTTTGAAAGCTCTCGGATTCTTGTATTGCTGCCACTTTTTCCTCATCCCATTTGCCTTTTCACAGAAAATGCCCATAGGTGGTTCTGTGGACAGGGAACACCTCAGCAAAATCCGTTAGTCTCCCACTGTTCTCCCTTGTGCAGCTGGACAGCATGATTTCCTGTATCCTCTGTTGAGGGACACTTGTCAGAAAATCCAAATGTTTTTTAAAAAAGAACTTGCCTATTTCCTCTTTCAGTGCTAAAATTTTCTCCATAAGGCATCCCTCTTTCGTGTTTGGTGGTTGGTGAGAATTCCATTATAACACATTGAGGCGTTGCCTTACTTTTTTCGTCAGTTTTTGCATTTGCTCATTTATAGATACACCATAATAACAAGAAGCGAAATAGTAGCAATAAAGTCAAGGAAAGACAGTATAGCTGATTTGATCTCCTCACAAGTATGGAAGAATACATTGTTGATGACAGTATTTTTTAGCCATTTCCAAAGTTCCTCAATGATGTTAAGGTTTGGGCTGTAAGGAGGCAGAAATTCCAAGTGCAGGCGGGGATTTGCCCGGAGAAATTTGGTTAATAATTTGTCATGATGAATCTTTGCATTGTCCAAAATTATAACAATCTCTCCCGTGGGATACTTTATTAGGACATTATGCAGAAAAGATAGAAACACTTCAGCGTCATAGGAAGAGTGATCCTCCACATAAACCTCTCCTGTTTCGTAGTTCAGAATCCCAAGCAGTTTGACGCCTTCATGCCTGCCGTATGTTTGGATGACTCTTTGCTGTCTTTTCACAAACCATGATTTTTGAATCGCCTGATAGTCCCGGATCATGGACTCGTCCTCATACAGCAGGTGATCGATTTCACCATTCAGAAGCTTTTTTTAATATCCTCCAACTGCTCCAGAAACTCCGCCTGCTTTTGAGGACCGGCCTTTGCAAGGACATATGCCGGACGCGTGCAGATGAGATTCAACCGGTAAAATACATTCCTCATTCCCCGTTCGCTGAATACAACTCCATAATGATCTTTTACATATTTACACGCTAAAGGCGCTGTCCAGTTGCAGTGGGGTTCTAACCCCTCCTCTTTAAACAGATTTTCTGTAATAATACTGCGCAGTTTTGCTTCCTGTTCCTCTGTCAGTTTCCGCTGTTTCCCTGTGGGCCGTTTCAGCACAAGCCCTTCCACTCCGCCTTCCTTATATAGCTTCGGTATCAGATATACCTGCAATATCGCTGCGATATCCGGCTTGCAGCGCGTCATAGACGGCGTTCAGGCTATCCACGGCCTGGGTAATGAGTAGCTTTGTGCTGTCATTTTTGGGAAACGTAGCCACAGCATTTCGGGCAGCGCAATGGAGCTTTTCGGCATCGGACTGTGAAAAACAATATTTGGATTTGGTGCACCATTTGCGGTAAGCATCCGAAAAAGCAGCAAGAGAAATGCCCGCCACACAGTCCTTGTGCCAGAAGCGGCGGACAAAATCCACCCACTTGAAATGTCCATTGGATTTTTTGGTCTGTGAGTCAAAGAGTGTGTTGACGCCGGGAAAGGTTTGGTTCAGCAGAGAAATCAGTTCATTACGGAGGACCACGCTGGATTTTTGGCGCGTAAGTACAGACGGTTTTGCATCTTCAGCGTCTGCTGCGTCTCGTCCTCTGGTGAGTAGTCCCGCAGCTCCGCCCAGAAGGACAGAGCGTAGTTGGCAATCTACATAGAATCTGCTTTGTCCATTTTGGCTTTGCGCAGAGAGTTGTCGCTGAAATCGTGGATGAGCATGGCGTTAACGATGCTGACGAAGAAGCCTGCTTCTTTCAGCGCCAGTGCGATGTGACACCAGTACATCCAGTATGTTCCATGACGATACGGATGTCCCCACCGACATTCCTCGCGGTTCCCATCATGTCCGAGCCATGCTTCATATGGCCGCTCACAACTGTATTCACAGGAAAGGTAAAAAGCCGCCCAGCAATCCCGTATTAGCGGACTTTTATGAGAGAAAATGCCAATCTAAGCCCCCGTTGGTAGCAATGTGCGCTGTCATGCACAAAATTTCCCATCTCATTTTTGCTGTCCTCCGCGATCAGAAACCTTTCGAGCTTCGTTTGCCGCAGAACCATGCTCAGCGCTTGGGAATGTCTTTCGCTGCTTAAAGGAATATTTCCTCCATGCAGGCCCGCCTAACTGCGGGTCTGGTTCTTGCGCACTTTTCTTCTGCTCAATTTTCCTTGCCTTTTTTCAATTTCTACTTGACTTTGCTTAAGCTGGTCTACAATGGTGAAGGCCCCCGAAGCAGATTCTATGAAGATTGCCAACTACGCTCTGTCCTTCTGGGTGGAGCTGCGGGATTACTCGCCAGAGGACGAGACGCTGCAGATGCTGAAGATGCAAAACCGTCTGTACTTACGCACCAAAAAATCCAGCGTGGTCCTCCGCAATGGACTGATTTCTCTGCTGGACCAAACCTTTCCCGGCGTCAACACACTCTTTGACTCACAGCCAAAGAAATCCAATGGACATTTCAAGTGGGTGGATTTTGTTCGCCGCTTCTGGCACAAGGACTGTGTGGCGGGCATTTCTCTTGCTGCTTTTTCGGATGCTTACCGCAAATGGTGCGCCAAATCCGGGTATCGTTTTTCACAGTCCGACGCCGAAAAACTCCATAGCGCTGCCCGAAATGCTGTGGCCACGTTTCCCCAAAATGACAGCACAAAGCTACTCATTACCCAGGCCGTGGACAGCCTGAACGCCGTCTATGACGCGCTGCATATCTTGCGCGGCGAGATGCTCCGTCTGGCCTCCCTGCTGCCGGAGTTCGAGGTGGTTATGTCTATGTATGGGGCAGGTGAAATCACCGGCCCACAGCTCATGGCTGAGATTGGTGATGTGCGCCGCTTCACGCATAAGGGCGCTCTGGTTGCCTTTGCAGGTATGGATGCGCCGCCGTATCAGTCCGGCACCTTCAATTCCAAATCCCACCGTATCTCCAAGCGCGGCTCTCCGCGGGCAAGCATTTCTATGTCTACACTGTGGCAGGTGCGGCCAAATTCCTGCGCATCTATTATGCCAAGGTTAAGGCGCATCTGGAAACTTTGGATGCTGCAGAGAACCATGTTGCTTAAATGATATATTGCAATCTTCTCAGCCGGTGCTAAAAAATTTCAATACGCCACGGCTTATTTTGTTATGCCCATTTTTGCCCTGCTATTGTTTTCTTCATTTTTGGGCTTGACACTTATTTGCAGGTTTGCCGCTACTCAAACTCTTAAATGTTGCCATGTTCTTATGCTATTTTCTGAGTAAAGACTAAAACAGTTTCGATACCGCAACAAGTACCATTTGTAATTTTCATTGTCCCACCATACGTCTCTACAATCTGCCGTACCAGCAGAAGCCCCAGCCCATGCCGCAAATCCAGTCGTTCATCGGTACTTTCCATATAGTGCGGTTTTTCTGCTAACTCCCGTAATTTTTTTTGGACAAGCCCACACCATCGTCGGCAACAGTCAGGGAAATGGCGCTGCCTGAACAGTCAAGGCGCAGACTGGTGGTACAGCCTTGTGGATTATAATTGATGCTGTTCTGTACCAGACTGTTAATTGCCCGCGAGATCAGCCGGGTGTCACACTCCATGATTGCGGTTTCAGCATCCAAAGAAATTTCTACATCAACGTCGGATGGAGTACGCACGGTTTGGGCAGTCTACAACATCGTCTTTGCACTGGCTTGACTTCTGCTCTCCGTGATCTGTGTAAAGAGCGAGGAAAGCCGGAGTGTCGGAAATATCATGTCCACAATAGTCAGTGTGGCCCTGGTGCTGATGATGTTAGGGATTGTTACCCTTGCTCTGGTTCTTAACTTCTTGCAGTAAGGGCATAAACAAAAACAAATGGCGGCAACCCAAATCTTACATTTCCCCTTGACAATAGCTTTAGAACTATAAATGAGCAAATTCAGAAAGCTGTACAAAAATTCCTGTAATTTTGCGCTATCAAAAAACAGACACCAGCTATTTTGCCTACGCATAGAGAACAAATTTGTGCAATCATACAGTTTTGCTCATTTATAGTATACAAGCGTATTTTGGAACTGCGTCTGGTATAGACAGAGAAAATAGCGGCCGTCATGATGCAGGGCAACAATGATCCCAAAGAATGGCGGGGGGGTATCGGCAATAAGTGTATATGGAGTAAGAAACATCAAACCCGGTCAGGCACATATCAACTTTACGAAAGCAGCTGTAGTACATTCTGTGCCTGCGTGTTTGCCTGCACCATCATCGTCTGTTGGGCCTGTGTTAGGATTTGAAGCTTTATATTTTCCATCATTAACTCCGCCATGTCCGCATCCCGGATCTGGCCCTCGGAACTGGTCACCTCTTCTTCGGTCTTAGACAGTACCTGGAACGCATGCTCCAAACGGTTGAAATCCGCACCAATGGTCCCGCGTGCATCCGAAATGGCAATATCAGCATTTTTTAGCTTTTCCAACCAAGCCGCAGCATTCTGATCGTCTGCGTTCAGGTCCACTTCCTCTGGCGGACTTAACTGTAGCTGCTCCAGATCAATATACGGCAGGTGAATAGGGATATATTGCGGGTTCGGTTCAGACCCCACATAAATGTTAACTTTAGCGGCCAGCAGACGCATGGAGCCGTCTGCTGGGAGATGCGATGCATTCTCGGGCACCTTTACGTTTACATTGTAGGTAAAATTCGTCACCAGCCCGCTCTGTATGCGGCCCAGATATACCTGTCTGCCATCTGTAACGTCGCCTATGCGCTTATCCTTCGCAATCAAGAGGGACGGCGGTTCTCCTATCTCCAGGTCCGTATAATGATTCAAGCTTGGCTTGACCTGACTGACAATGCTCTCGACAATCTTCTCGCCGCTGGTTACCTTCGACAGCTCCACAGGGATGTTGTGGATAGTGCGCATCTCTCCCGTAGTCGGGTCCAAAACCTGAAATTCCGGCGGCATGGTGCCGTCGCTCTCCCAGCAGAAAAAGATGTTGATATACTCCCCCTCACAAGTGGCGCAGTTGATCCGGAAGCCCTTCCCCCGCAGTTCGGACAGATTGTCTGAGTTGATGGAGGAGAAATCCAGGACCGCCTGGGATTGCGTGGCGTTGGTACCGCCGGAAAACTTTACAGATCCTTCGGCGATAATCCCACTCTTTCCATCAATGACAGATAGATTATTAGCGGTGTAGTATGCTGGCAGAGTTCTGGAAATTTCCAGCTTATTGCCATTCGCTTTAACTTTATAAGATGGAAGCACCTTTTGAACGGTGCTGGCCACATCCGCCGCAGTTTTACAGCTTGAAATATCAACATCGGTATAGCTGCTGCTCACACCTTTCCCCGGCCCGTTTGTAAATTCAATGTGGTTTCCGCCGTTTCCATCAATAGAATATTCGACACTGAAGCCCTTGCCAGCTAATTTATTGATATCATCGCCTAAATCAAACGTAAATTGGGCATCCTGCTGGAAATAGACATAACCTTCCCAAGTCTCATAGTTTAGCATATAGTTGTTTTTATAAGGTGTCACCGTGATTGCCAAAGGCGTTACTAAGTTTTCCAATGTTGCAGAAACCATCCCTGTAACTGTTATGATATTTCCGCTAACAGTTACTTCTTCAACCTCCGAGCGACTGCTGTATGCAGCCATAATTTTCTCAATCACATCATTTCGTATGCGCTCGTCGTTCCAACCTGATATATCAACAGCCTCATTGACAGAAGCAGAATATTTTGTCTCAGGGTAGCCGTCCGTTGTCAGTGGATGGGTTAGGGGGTTATAGTACAGATAATTTTTACCGTTGATCGTAAATGAAAAAGGCAGATCTGGCAGCTTGTCCACATCAATACTCAGCTTAGGATTAGTCTCCATCGTTCCCGGAATCTCTTTACAGGGGAACGAAACTCCCTTGCTGGTCCAGCTGGTATCATCCTTCTGCGTTGGAATTTCTTTGATATACGTGGTCGTTGGGACGGTGCCATCGTAACTCGTCAATTTAACCGTTAGATCCAGACAATCGTCTGCTTCGTTGTATGAGGCGGTGCATGTGAAATTGTCCTTTATAGGGTCAAGCTTTTCGATTGCCTCTGCAATCTTTTCAGCTACCTGCTTTTTCGTTGTGCGGTCTTTCAAGTCGAGATCCTTTAACTCTATGTCTTTCCAAGGACCTCTATCAACATCACCTTTCACATACCTTTCAAAAATACGAATAGTGTTCTGTTTCAATTGCTTCAAATCGGCCTCTGTAAGCGTGTCAGGCAGCAATGACAAAGAGTATTTCAGCGTAGGGGTTGTATAGGTCACCTTGTTATTTGTTGCGCCGAGTCCGTCTACCTGTTCAAGCGTTTCCAGCGGGTTTTGCACTACCCTATTGTTATAGTACTCTCCGTCTCCATCGGGCACTATACGATCCTCCAGATTGCCGTCCGCATTCACAGGTGCATTTAGATCTTTGAGAAGCGCTTTCAGCGTTACCGTACCGTCGGCAGATACCGAAACGTCTTCCAAATGACGGTTGTCTTTCAGGTCCTTATTGGTCAGGCCCTTCTCCAACGCCTCCTTGACCGTACCGTACTCGCGCAAGTCTATGTCGCAGATGGAGGAGTGGTTGGCTGGAATGCTGGTAAAATGGTAGGTTGTATTGTCGATGATAATAAATTTGTCCTCAAGGACGCTGCTGGGAGCATCCGGGCTGATGTCCTTCAGTTTAAACTCAGCTTCAGCTGCCTTTGCCGGAACTGACGGATCAAAATCTTCATCCTTCACGAAGTCAATCGTTCCCCACAGCTCCAGCTGGTCCGGTGCCAGGACTGTAATGGTCTCCTCGTATACTTTATCGTATACTTGGTACGTCTCTGAAGGCTTCAGGCGGAACAGCGGGATGGTGTTGTACTTGCTCGACGCCGTAATGCGGTCAATCTCGCCGAACAGCTGATTGAGTTCATCACTGATTGCAGTCAGTTCCTGTTCGCTGTATGTCCCGTTCTCAGCTTCAACACATAGAAACTGCGCCCGGCAGAGCATATCGTTAAGCTCCTGAAGGGCGGCATCCGCAGTTTTGGCCAGACTCAAGCCCTCCGATACATTGCTTTGGCAACGGCCTAACTCTGTAATCTGAGCACGCATTTTCTCGGAAATACTTAGCCCCGCTGCATCATCGCCCGCCCGGTTGATTCTGTAGCCGGAAGACAGCTTCTCGAGATTCTTTGCCATTGCCCTATTTGTCTTCCTGCTCTCCCGAAAAGAACGCAGCGCAGGTATGTTATTTTTGATAATCAAACCTCTTATGCCTCCTTATTGACCGCCCGCATACCCATCAGCTGGTGTACGTCGATGATGCAAATTCCTCGCAGTTCGATATCGTTGCGGGTCAAATCCGGTGCCTTGCCCAGCAGCTGGCCGACTACCCGACAGATTTCCACCGTGTCGTCGGTTACCAGCCGGTGCCCGCATATGACCAGTTCTATGACCGCCTCGCTCTTACCTACGCTGCTGTCGCCAGTGATGATTACCCCCTCGCCAGCAATGTCCAGCAGCACGCCATGACAGGTGATAGTATGGGCCAAGGTTTGGGTGAGGTACTCAATCACGCTGGCGGTGAATATAAGCTCTAAATTAGACACGCTCCAAAGAACCCCAAATGTAATCCAGTAACCAGGTGATACATTAAGCCCCAAAAATTTCATAGCAAAATATCGTATCCTTTCTAGCACCAGCAATTTAATATTCATAGTGTGCTGTAATATGTAAAATTTACTTTGTAAGTTCGTCCGCAGTAATTTTATTGTGTTGTTTGCCATATATGTGCAAATAAGCCACAACAATCAACGCTACACTAAGAATAACACCTAATAAAATAAATATTTTGCGGTTCATACAAACCTCCTAAATATAAAATCATCTAAAAAATTTTGAAACTGCATTAAAAGTTCTTTGAACGCTGCTAAAAGCTGGAGAGCAAAGACTGAACAAGCCCTTAGCACTCCAAAGAGAATGTGTCCCATCTTGTCACATCCAACTAAGGGACTTGTTCAGTACATTGCCTATGCTAAAAAATCGTTCAAAAGGACTTCATTACATCAGTGCAAAAGCAAAAAACGAGAATTGTTATATGCTTATCTATACTTCGTTCGAAAAGGTGTATCGTCGGTGTGTCTTTAACTGTAAACGCACATTATTGATTATTTGGTTATTACTTGTGCCGTACTTGAACCAGAACTATCCTTGGCATAAAATGTAACCACAGCGCGATAGTTAGCATTAGAATAGTTTGGTTCGTATGGGATTGATGCAGAGTATTGAGCAGCATTGCTGGTCTGCATCTCTGGTGTGTCTTTAACAGTAAGCGTACATTCTGTGTCCCAGCGAGAACCGTTATACCGTTGGATAGTGATATTACTGGCTCCAAGAACATCCATTGTGTTGCTGGCTATGACGGAAAAAAGTACATATAAATTGCCATCATTTCCAGCAAACAGTTCGGCAGAATATCGAGAAAGTCTGCTGCTTGCTCTGGATTCCGCAGCGATGGCAGTTCCTGACAAAATTAAGGAAAGCACAAGAAACAGTGCAATACTCCGTATTATTTTTTTTGAAATTGCAGTTCACCTCCTTACTTAATATCTGCATAGGCGGACAACACCATCTGCCGCAGTTCGTTCTTTTCAACTGCGCCACCAATAAAGCATTCATAGTGTTCTGTTACCCATGCTGCCGAATTGTCATTAGTATTTTCGAGTAAATAGACTATATTATCATTGACCACAAAGTTTTCGACAGGAGCGTCTGTTTTTTCAATTTGCGAAATTGGCTCGTCCCAATAGCTATCGATCACAATATGCAAAGGCGCGCTCCCGTTTGTATATTCTGCCGATAGATGCCATAGGGTCCCATCAGGCATACACAGCGTGTCTATTCTGTCCAATATGTATCCCTCTGGGAACCATGCCGGTTCGGAAACTTCCGTTATACCATATGCGTCCAACGCCTCTTGCAGTGATGTAAACGCCGCCTCGCTGTCGTTCCCATCGAAAACATACATTGCCTTGTTTGGATTATCAGCCGCACCGTCAGACCGAATTTCGCCAAAACTAAATACACTGTTTGTCCAGCTGGCCATCACACCAAAGATGTTCAATCCCGCTGCCTGAGCCACAATCATGCCCCCAAGCATACAGATAATCGTGAGAACGGCGACCAAACCGATACGCCAAACACGTCTGTAGCGGGGGGCCGCCTTCTTATCTCTGCGTTCCGGAAAAATCCTTCGTATTCTCATTTGAAAACCAGCGTAAGAGGCTTCAGCATCCGGGAGTTCCGGCATTGGGTCTTTGCGGTCCAGCGCATCAAGATATGCGTCGATCAATGCGGGATCATAGTTCTCCTCTGTTATATTTTGCAAAGCATCATGCAAAGCTTCTGTTAATTCATCGGTAGACATTGCCTCCAGCATCATCGAAAACGCATTGCCGTCATCGGGATAGTTTAACGGTGTTCTGCGCTGCTTATTAAGTTTACTCATAGTACACCTCCTGCCCCCTCACTATATACATGTAATGAGAAGACCATTTTCGGACAGAATTTTCGACATTTTTTTAAAATCAGCAAGATGCACAAATTTTTTATCTGTTTTAGTTAATTATGTATAAATTTCCTGCATTTATTGACGGCATGTAAAACCCGTTTGCGGCAGGCATCTTCAGAAATGCCTAATTGTTCCGACATATCGTGATAACTCATTTGCAGTTCAAAACGCCAAATAAGCATTTTTCGATCTTCTGGCTTTAACTGAACAGGCAGCAGCCCACTCAAAGGCGTTTCTGCTGTCTGTTCAGGAACCTCAGCAGCTTCTTCTAAAGAAACTTCCTTGTGTGATTGTACACGCTGCTCATTTGCAATTAAATTGCGTAGTGCCAGTATTAACCACGCCTCCGGTTTGGGATGTTTTTTCAGTTTTTCCTGATGGAAGATTGCTAACAGAAATGTCTCCTGTACCAAGTCTTGTGCGGCTTCCCAACTTTTTGTTGTGCGATATGCTATATGGAATAGCCGTTCATACTCGTTATGATATAGAGGCTCAATAAAATCATTCCAATCCTGAACCATATTGCCCACCCCCATTATTATTTAATCTTAAATCTCTTCGAGTACAATTTTTTATCGGCAGTTTGCCTGGAAGGATTAAGGAAAACAGATGTGGAACGCTAAGAGTCTATTCCGAAATTAGAGATGAACGGGAATGAGTTTGCGCCAGACAATAACAGCGCAGGCAAATTGAACGAGAGCAAGGTAATTGGCAGCTTTCTTTTCAAAACGGACCAGGAGTTTACGAAAGCGATTGAAAAAAGAGTGCG
>CAMWSZ010000063.1 GCA_947177005.1 uncultured Clostridia bacterium
TTCCGCCCTTCAGGATAACGATTTCGTTCTTCTCCTCCAGGTCGCGGATGACGCCCACGATTCTCTGCTGCGCGTCCTCCACGTCTTTCATACGCACATTGGTCGTGATTTCCAGGTCGTCTCGAATGGTTTCGGCCATACGGGTGGACATATTGGCGAACAGCTTGGCGGACACATCCTCGTTGGCGGTCTTGAGGGCCAGCACCAGGTCACGCTGGTCGCAGTCGCGGAGGAAGCGCTGCACGGCGCGGTCGTCCAGGGTAATGATATCCTCGAAAACGAACATTCTCTTCCGGATTTCGTCCACCAGCTCGGCGTTGTTGACGGACAGGCCGTCGAAGATGCTTTTCTCGCTGGAGCGGTCCAAATTGTTCATAATATCCGCCACATAATCCACGCCGCCGACTTTGACGTTGGAATTGATAAGGATGCTGGAGAACTTCCGCTCCATTTCCTTCTCAATGATCTTGACGGCGTTAGGCGACGCACTTTCCATGGTAGCAATGGCCTCGACGACGCGGACCTGCCGTTCGGCGGGGAGCTGTTCGATGACGCCGGCGGCCTTGTCGGGGTCCACATAACTGAGGACCAGGGCCATTGTCTGGGGACGCTCGTTTTGCAGCGCGGAGAACAGGCTTTTGGCGTCGGCCTTGTTGAGGAAAGCGAACTCCCGGTTTTTGAGGGACTTGCTGACCTTGTCAAGCAGGGACTGAGCTGCCTGTGGGCCGAAAGCCTTTTCCAGCACGGTACGTGCGTACTCCAAGCCGCCCTCCGTGACGGCCTTGTTGGTCAGGCAGTTCTGATAGAACTCTGTGAGCACGTCCTCGGTCTGCTCAGAGTTGAGCATTCCCAACCGGGCCACCTCCAGGGTCAAGGTTTCCACGTCCTCGTTCTCCATATACTGATAGAGGTGGGAAGCCTTCTCTGCGCCCAGGGAGACAATGACCCCAGCAGCCTTCTGTGAATAACTCAGTTCTTTTTTAAGGGACTCGCCGTTATTTGCTGCCATTGTCTTCTCCTCCCTTCAGCCAGGTTTTGATTACCTGAGCAGCGATCTCTGGGTTGCTCTGGGCAAACTGGCGCACCAGCTTGCGCAGCTCCATACTCTTCTCGGTATTGACGTTTTCGATATCGGCCTTGGTTTCTACCTGACCAGGGATCGGCTGACCGTCCGGACCCATGAGGGGTTCCAGAGCGGGACCGCCCTCCAAGCCCATCATCTGGCCGTACTCGCCGCCCAGCTGCTCCTCGATAGCGGCCATTTCTTCCTGTTCCTTCTTCTTGCGTTTCCGTCTGAAGCGGAGCATGGTGATAAGCAGGATAAGGATGACCAGCAGGATTGCCGCGCCGACAATGATATACGGGATAATGGCCTCGTCAAAGATGGTCGGCGGCACGGGCTCAACGTCGTCAATAATAAACGGAGCCATTAGGATAGACACTCTGGCTGCGGTGGTGTTCTCCAAACCGGCGATACCGGCGGCCATAGCCACATGTTCTCTCAGTGCCTCCTCATTGACATTAGCGGCGGCGTTGGCGTTTTCGTTGATTGTCACGGCCACAAAGACATCGGTGATACTGAAGGAGGCCACTTCAATCTGTTCGCTGTTTTCGTTCAGCTTGCTGTCCCGTTCCGCCCAGTACTGGGCATAAGCGTTGTCGCCCGCGCCCTGAATGGCGTCCTCAAGATAGAGGGGGATATCGGCGTTGGTGGTGGTGCCGGGGATGCCGCCCACGGCCTGAACGCCGTCGGGGGTGATGACCCACAGCACGCTCTCCTTCCCGATGAGGCCGCCGTTTTCAAAGGACCCTTCGGGCTGGGTGTACTCCTTGGACTCCACCATGCGGCGGTTGACGTCCACGGAACTCTGCACGGCCACGCGGACATTTTTCTTACCATAGATGCCGTCCAGAGCCTGCATGACCTGGGTGCGGATCATGTTATTATAATACTCCTGCAATTGCAGTTTCAGTTGACTATTGTCGCTGAAATTAGAAATACTGTCGTTGCCGTATGTATTATAGTTGGTATCGGTGATTGTAACGTTTTCCTCTTTCAGGCCGGCCAGCGCGCCCACGGCCAGCGCACGGATTGCCTGGGCGGACTGGTTATCCAGCGTCTGGCCGTTCTCCATATCCACCTGAATGGCAACGCTGGGTTCGGTACGGGAGGAGTCGTCCAGCACATAGGTCTGGTCTTTGCCCAGATCGATCTGCACCTGTGCGGCCTTGATGCCGTCGAAGCAGCGGATGACAGCCTCCATTTTCTGTTCCCGGGCGATCAGCCAATAGGTATCCCGTTCGGAGTTGGTGGTCAGGGTACCGACGTTGGTGGTATAGAACTCATAGATACTGCCGCTTTTGGGGTATCCGGCGGCCAGCAGGCGGGCCAGCAGGGCGGGTTCCTGTTCGGACCGGACCAGAATCGAACTGCCCTCAATCCGGTAATCCGTCAAGGCGTTCTCCTCCAGATAGGCAACAATCGAGCTCTTCTCCGTATCGGACAGGCCGCTGAACAGGGTGGTGTAGGGCTGGTTGGTACTCCTGATGTACAGAGCCGCTATCAGCGCAATCACCGCCACCAGGATCACGCACAGTATGACGCGCACTTTCGTGCTCATATTTTTGAAAAAGTCTTTGACCTTCTCCCAAAGCTCTTTCGGCTTCGTATTCAACCTACATCCCTCCGGCCTTTCATCATCTCATCGTCATTTTCTGCCATTCTTACACACTCATGCGTGTCAAATCACTGTACGCGCTGAGCACCTTATCGCGCAGTTGGATCAAAAGCTGGGTAGCGGCATCGGCCTTCCACTGGGCGATGCCGACCTCGCTGGGGTTGTCCAGCTGTCCGGTAGAGAGCAGGTATTCCGTCTTGGCGACGGTGTCCTCGGCCTCCCGGACATTGTTAATGGTAGCCTTGAAGATATCTGTAAAGATGGAGCCGCCGAGGGAAGAGGCAGCGGCGTTTTCTGCCGTGCCGGTAATGGGGAACGATTCCCACAGAGGGGAAATCGGCTGAAAAATTGTATACATGACATATCGCCTCCTAAATTATACAGCGTTGCGGGGGACGCATCTCCCGACTGGTTATCTGCCGACCTCCATGGCGGCGCTGATCACGTTCTTCAGCAGATTGAAGGCGGTGACGTCAGCGGAGTAGGCCTGACTGGCGGCCATAGCGTCGGCGACCTCTTTGACAAGATCGACATTTGGCAGCTCGACATAGCCGTCGTCATTGGCATCGGGGTCATAGGGGTCATATTTCAGCTTAAAATCAGACGGGTCCTCGGCGATCTCGACCACGCGCACACCGGCGGTACGGGTGCCGCGCAGGTTGCTGACCCGGCCGTTCATGGCGCGGGCCATAACATCGCGGAAGGCATTGCGGCCCTCTTCCGCCTGGAATACGACTACCTTCCGGCGGTAGGGTCCGCCGCCGCCGTCCTCCGTGCGGGTGGTGTTCATATTGGTGACGTTCTCACTGATCACATCCAGCCGCAGGTGCTGGGCGGTGATGCCGGAGGCAACGATATCCATACTGCTCAGAAAAGCCATAAGCCCAAACGTTCCTTTCTGCCTGCGGGTTTCGAAACAGGGGCCGCGCAGGCGCATCAAAAAAATTACTGTCCGCGGATTGCCAGCAACAGGCGGGACATATCGCTGCTCATTGCTTTAAAGACATAATTGAGCTGATAGGAATTCCGGACGGCCTCCAGTTGCTGTTCAGCAACATTGACGCCGTTGCCGTCCATACGGAAGGTTTCGTCGTCAGCGATATGGACGACGGGGGAAGACGTGGAGATCACGCTGCGCATCGACGCAGTAGGTTTAGGTCCCAGTCTGGCGGTGCGGAGGCTTCTGTTGAAGGCCTCTTCAAAGGTGACGTACTGCGTCTTGTAATCGGGCGTATCGGCATTCGTGATATTATCGAGAATAACCGACTGTTTCGTCCATTGGAAGTTCATCGCTTTTTCCAGCATGAGCATAGAATTGGAAACGAGAAAATCCGCCATAGGTTCATCCTCCTTCTATCGAAAAATAAAAAACTCTGTCGAATCCTATCATAACATCCATTTGAAAAAAATCAAGACAAAAAAATGTACAAAATCCACAGGCGGACAGGGGCATAATGCCGGAAACTTCGCCACGAAATTCTTAATGTAACAATTATACTACATATTTCGAGTATATGCAAGCTAAAAATAACGATTCGGCAATTTTGTATACTCCAATCTTGCCATTTCGCCTCTTTTTTGTCATTCGGCAGGGGAAAATGGCAAATATATGCAGAAAACCGTCGGAATTACTGCAAATGAGCGGCAGTCTGTCAGGCAAAGGGACCAAGTTCCACCAAACTCTTATATGATTTCCAGCGGGAATATATACCTGGCGGAGGTGAGTTTTCGAATACAGCGGCCTGTGCAAAGAGACACCCCCGGAGAGCCGCCTCTTCGGGGGGGACAATTCCCATCAACGGAACGCAATTTCTACGGATACTCTACCACAACATTTCCCTTTTTTCAAGAGGAATTTTTTTGTTTCGGCAGCATTCCCAATTATTTTGTGGAACCTGCCGAAAACGGCCCTTCAGATTTCGCCTTTTTGTTGGAAACCGGTGGTGCGGCGGGCGGATATTCATGCAAAAAAAGCCCCCGGAGAACGGTTTTCTCCGGGGGAATTTTGCATCTTTGGCACAGTTTGGTTATTGTTCTGGTGAGGCGGGGGCTGCTTTACGGGTGGTATCGTCCTGTTTTTTCAGGATATCCAGCAGCGCCAGCGGGGACGCCTCGTCACCGGCGGCCTCCTGGTTGGCCGACACAGCGTTTTTGAGTTCACTGCGCAGGATAGGCACGCTTTTGGGGGCCTGGATTGCCAGCCGCACTCTGCCGGCCTCCACCGCCAGCACCGACACCTCGATTTCGTCTCCGATCAGCAGCGATTCACCGGCCTTGCGTTGCAGGATCAGCATACCTTCTCCTCCCCTTCGGGGGCGGACTCGAACTCGGCCAGCCGGTGATGCATCTGGTAATTGCCTGACTCAAGAATCACCTGCACTGCGGTTTGCGTCCGGTCATTGAGGGCCACAGGGCATTTCAGGTTCAGGGTACTCTCTCCGATGGGGTCGCGGACCACGCACAGCACGTAGAAGCACAGGTCCTCGCTCTGTTCGACGCCCAGCAGCTTCAGCTCTTCCTCGGGCAGCACGGGCGCATAATCGGGAGCCACGGAGAAGGGATTCATAGCCACGAAAGCGAGGCCGGGGGTGACGGCGCTCTGGAAACAGAGCAGGCTGCCGCCGCTGCCCTCGAAGGGGAGGAGGAAGAACTCCTTCTCCTCCTCGAACCCGAAAAAGCCTCTTGGGAAATGCACCCGTTCATTCTCCGGGCAGTCCAGCTCCCCGAAATATTTAGTCAGCACGTTATTTCTCCTTCCGTCAGACGGGCGTTGGGATATCTCTTGGTTCATAGTTGGGATCAGCGGAGGGGGGCGCATAGACGGGGCCGCCCACATATTCGACATGCACCTCCGGCCTTTGAGTGACTGTGAATTCGATATTGCCGGGCGTAAACTCGAAGCTCTTATCTTTGACTTTCCAGTCAAAATTGAGCTTATCCAGCTCGTACTGGATGTTCAGCTCACCCGGATCAGCGCTGATCTTGGCGCCGCCCTTGGGGATGAAGTCCATTGCAATTTCAGGCCGGTAGTTTTTCAGCATTGTCTGTTCCGCGAACTTGGTAATGACCTCCTCGCCCAGCTTGGTTTTCATCATAGCCATACCCTGCTGGGCGAAGGTGGACGACGCATCCTTGGCGGTCTGCATACCGTCTTTGGCCTGATTTTCCATCTGCCGCGCCAGAGTGGGTGTGAGGGAATTTCTCGCCTCATAGGTATCGATGTTCACGCGGGCAGGCTTGCTTTGGATTTTCAAACCGCTCTCCTCGGTGTGGGAGATTTCCGCCTCCACAGTCCCCCGCGTGTACTCCAGTTTCGCATGGGTTGTTTTCATTTCGATCTGAATGGGTACGGTAGTAATTTCAATCAACGGCTTCATGGTGTGTACACGCTCCCTTCAAAAGTAAGATATTATTTGAGTGATACGGACTACCGCATGTAGTCGATCAAAGACTCACTGAGCAGTTGGGTGCCGATTTTAAGATTGGCGCTGTAGCAGGAGTAATCCCACATAAACATACTAATGGCGTCTGCCACGTCCACGTCCTCCAGGGCGGCGCGTTCTTCATTGAGGTTATAGCTCTGGCCGTCGAGGGTAGAGCCGTTGGCCTGAAGGAATTTCCCCTGCACGTCGGTATAGGTATAGCCGGAGAGGGTGAGGGAGCTGGCCTCATCGTACTTGGCCAGCAGCCGGAACGCCTTTTCCTTATCGCCTGCATTCGGGTACTTGCCCTCGTTGTCGCAGGTGCTGAGCAGCTCGCCGAACTCCCGCATCAGCAACACCAGGTTTTTGGGGTCTCCGTCGTCGTCGATACCGTAGCCCAGCATTTTGATGCCGGGAATGGCGTTGTTGTAGACGGTGCTGCCGACCATTTTGGTATTGCCGTTCTCGTCGGTGATTTCCTCCATGCCCAGGCCCAGGTCCGCGTACTGCTCCTCCTCGGCCAGCTTATTGAGGGTCCGCACGTTCTGGAAGTATTCGTACCAGGCTTTTTTGCTGTCGTACTCGGCCTTTGTAGCGTTGTAGGCTTTTTCGTACTTTTCTCTGTCCTCATCGGTTGTCAAGTCGTTATATTCGCGGCCACCCACAGCCGCTTTCGCCGCCTTTTCTGCTTCCTGAGCGGGCGTGGTGCCCTCCGCGTCTTCAAACGTCTTGAGCGTGTCACCATATTTTTTCAGGAAGTCCTCGGGAATCCCCTCATCGTTGAGTCTCGCGCCCCACTCCCAGTTATCAGCCGTAGAGACTTTTTTCAGCTTGCCTTCCCCGATTACATCATCTTTCAGCTGGCCGTCCGGTCCTCCCGGACCAAGTATGATACTGCCTGTAGTGAGATCCGCGGCAGGATATTTCTGATCCGCAGCTGGGGGATTATTATACAGCGGGAGATGATTGCCCTCATCATCCGCAATGGTGCCGTCCTCATACTTCATATAGCCGCTGGTAGCGGTGGCGCCGGTGCTGTCAACAATGGTAAAAACATCGCCGTTGGCGTCTCTGTACTTCCCGCCGCCAATGTCGGTAAACTGGTTATGGTCCTTCCACCCGGCGTTATAATCGGGTGGAGTGAGATTGATGCCGCGGTAGAGGAGGTTTCCGTTTTCGTCCCAGGAGAAGGGGGGCTGGGAACCGTTGGTGCCGGAAAAGACGAACTCCTCTCCGTACTTCGCGCCGTTCATGGTCTGCACGATTGTTTCGGAGGTATTGATGAGCACGCCGCCCAGCTCCTGTTTAGCGGCAGCGGTAGGGTCGTCGAGTCCGCGGAGGATGGAGGTCCGGCCGGTAGCGTCCTCCAGATGATTTTTCATATCGCCCATTGCCAGCCACGCGGTCTGGAAGCGGGTATAGGTATCGCTGTTATTGTTGCGGTAGGCGTCGTTATCCATATAATCCCGGCGGATGATCCAGGCGTGGGTAGCGTCGGCGGGGGCCTCTGCGTAGCTGTTGAATTTCCGGTGGGTCTGGACCTTCTCCGAGGAATTGAACAGGGTGGTATTGGACTGATTCAGATTATACCGGTAGGTATTCATCTTCATGCTTGTGGTAATGCGGAATGATGACATTCAAGAAACCTCCTTACTTCATACTATGCCGGATCAGATCGTGCGGTTAATGAGGGTGTCCAGCATCTCGTCTATCGTAGTGAGCAGCTTGCAGGCGGCGGAGAATGCCTGAGAGAACTGCATCATATTGGTTGCCTCTTCGTTCAGGTCCACGCCGTAAACACTGATGCGGTCGTTGTCCAGATTAAGGGTAGTCAGGTTATAGGTGGAGTACATGACGTTGGCGGTGCGGCTGTCAGTACCGAGGGTGCTGGTGACGTTGCCGTACATCTCCTGGAAATTGCCCTTAAAGAACTCGGTATTATTATAGACGGCGTCGTGAACGGTATCCTTGGCGTTATACTTTTTGGTCTGGCCCATGAGGCTGACGAAATGGGCGATATTATCGTTGCGGGTGGTGCCGTCCTGCCATTTGACGGAGCCGTCATCGGCGTCGATATAGGTTTCATTGGGCTTGACGCTGTTGAGGATACGGTTCATGCCGTGGGCCCAGCTGTAGGAGACGGAGATATTTTTGGCGTTGATATTGGAGGGATCGTCCAGCTCTCCGTTGTTGCTGAAGAGCATACCGCCGTCATAGAATCTGTACTCTTCGGTAAGTGTACCGTTGTCCCGCAGGGCGTTGAGGCAGATCTGGTAGTCCTTCAGAGCGGTCTGATAGGCTTCAAAGTCGTTCAGCGCCGGCGGTGTTGCCTCACTGTCTTTGGGGAAGGGGTTGTCGGGGTCCTGGGCCGCGTCAATCACTTTTCTGAGGTCCTGCAAGGTTTTCAGGCTGATATCACCGGCAGTAATATTGATTGCGGTTCCATCGGGGAGGGTGCCGGAAAATGCTGCAAAGCCTGTGCCGGTTTGGATTGCAGCCGGAGGAGTAGCAGCTGAACTTTTATCTGCAAATGTAGTAGCAGGATCAGGTACTTGAATTGTGTTTCCATCCTTGTCTGTACTAGTAACCATATTCAAAGTACCGGTCAGCCCATACACTTTCACATAATCCTCCACATTCGGCATGGTATTCGCCGAATTCAGTTCAGAGGCAAGCTTTTGGGCGAAGCTATCCAGCATATGCTGAAAATACGGGATGCCGTGTTTCACAGCGGCGTTGGGGTCCAAAGCGATATCGAGCTGACTGGAATACTCGCCCTCTTCCGTGAGCATTTCCCGCAGGCCCTGAAGGTAGCCATACGTATCGTTGTCGTCCAGCCAGACGGGGTAGGAGGTATACATAGGCCGGTCGTAATCCTTGATGATGCCTCTTTTATCGGTCAGCTCTGAGATACGGAACATATAGCGGTTGTCGTCGGCGCCCTTCTGGTAGCTTGTGATGACCGCCGCCTTATCGATATCATCTGTCGGCACGCCGTTTTTATCCAGATATTTGAGTGCTGGAGTTTTATCCATTGGATCATACTCGGGATTGATTGCCAGGGTCTCCCCAAAGTTCAGAACCCTATACTTTTCTGCCTCAAATACTGCTTTAGTACTGTCACGGTCAATCGGCTCAGTACCGTTAATTTTAGCCTGAATGTCAGCCGGAAGATCTTGCAGATTAACATGGCTGTTAGCCGGGATCATAGGAACATTAAAGGGAGATTTAGAATTGTCCTCGTTGAACCAGTCATATCCGATATCGTAAAAGACATATTTCTCTGTAGGTACGCTTTTATTGGGATCATCTGCGCTGGGTCCCCAAATGGAGGCTCTGTCATTCTCATCCGGGCCGAAATCCATCTTTGCTGCGTAGATGCCGTCCACCAGCGTGATAGGATTATTCTGTCTTGCGCCGTTCCAGGTATAATCGTCGGTATTTTTCAGGGTGATGGTCAATTTTTCGACCTCGGTGGTCTGGTTGATGCGCTCCATGGAATAGGTGACGTCGATATTCATAAACTTGGAGAGCTTATCGATCTGGACGTTGCGGGCGTCGCGCAGCTCCAGGGCGTTGCCGCCGTAGACGGACTGTGTACGGATCTGCTCATTGAGGTCCCGGATATTTTCGAGGATAAAGTTGACCTCATCGACGTTTTCCATTAAGCGGGCCTCTTCGCTTCTTTTGGTCTGCTCCAACTCCTTGGCATAGCTGTTGAGGAGGGTGCAGAGGGTACTGGCGGCGCCGCGGGCGAGGTCATCATGGGTGGTGGAATTCGGGTGTTCCAGCAAATAGTCCAGGGCGTTTTTGAAGTCGCCCAGCTGGGCCTCGATGACGCCGAAGCCCTCGTCGCCCTTGCCGACCTCGTCGAGGATATTGCTGATCTGTTCGAGGCCGTTCTGCATGGCCTCATAGTAGCCGAGGCTGGCGTTTTCGTTGCGGAAGCGGATATCCAGGAAGGGGTCGCGGAGCTGGGACACATTGTCCACGATTGCGCCGTAGCCGATATTGATATTGAACTGGTTTTGATAGCGTGGGGTGCCGGTATCGTACATAGAGGACTGGTCGGTACGCTGGCGGGTGTAGCCCTCCGTGTTGATATTGCCGATATTGTTGCCCACGACGTGCATAGCGGACTGAGCGGAATAGATTCCCAGCCGCGCGGCGGTATATGAGCCAAAGGTACCGATGACTGCCATCGCAAAAAATCTCCTTTATATATGGTGATAGGCGGGAACCGTGGTTTTACGCCATAAAATTGGTAGACCCTCTTGGGGCCGGGTTTTGGGACGGAACGGGCACATGATTGTCCTCCAGGATTTTTTCGATCATGTGGAGGTTGCACTCCAGGGTATTTTTGGCGACCTCGGAGGCGGCCTTGAAAATGGAGTACTGCCGGCGCAGGGCGGCGGCGGCGGCTTTCGTTTCCTGCTCCGCGCCGGCCGGGCAGCGGCTCATGAT
>CAMWSZ010000064.1 GCA_947177005.1 uncultured Clostridia bacterium
CTCCCAGACTTACCGGCACGATGTACTCATCCAAATGATCCAAACCTTTGCCTTGTATGTATCCATGCAGCTGGCGGCGCACCTCTTTGCGCACCAATGGAAGCATTTGCTCCTGATGCATAACGCCTCCACCAAGAACAATTCGTTCCGGAGAGATCATCATGATATAGCTACATAAAGCCTGAGCAATGTAGTAGGCCTCCATTTCCCAGACCGCGGAACAATCCGCCAGTTCTTCCGCTTTACGCCCCCAACGCCGTTCAATGGCCGGTCCGCTGGCCAAACCCTCTAGGCAGTTGGGATGATAGGGACATACGCCCCGAACCATTGGATCATCAGCCCGACGGTCCATAAAGATATGTCCGCCCTCTGGATGCAGCATACCATGATGAGGCTTGCCGTTGATAATAATGCCTAAGCCCACCCCCGTGCCGATCGTGATATAAATGCTGTCTGATACTGTGCGCGTACAGCCCCACACTGCCTCTCCTAACGCGGCGGCGTTTACGTCCGTATCAATTCCTACCGGTATGCCCAACGCCTCCTCGAACCGGCGCAGCATAGGGAATCCCCGCCACTCCAGTTTGGGTGAGGATTGGATGGTTCCATAATCTGGGGACGTCCGATCCAGATCTACTGGTCCAAAACAACCAATCCCGACAGCCGCCAGGTCTTTTCCTTCAAAAAAAACCAAAAGTTCGGGTACAGTGACCTCCGGACCTCGGGTGGGGATGCTGATTCGCTCAAGTATCTTTCCTTGCGCATTGCCGATGGCACATACCATTTTTGTGCCGCCAGCTTCCAGGGCGCCGAAGTATGGCATATCATGATCACTCCTTCAATGAAACAGAATCATGATGTAGCGTAGCATGACAGCGGAAGAACCACAATTTCAAATCCGATACATCCCAGTATCTATTTGATAGATAGTTTCCTTTTCATACTATAGTTCATCTTTTAGATACTATTTGAATTTGCGCGATTGTTACGAAAATGGTATATAAAAGTAGTTTTTTAGTATTTATCAGGAACTTTTTAGGAAATATTGGTTGCACAAGCGGTCCTTCTGTTGTATGATTTCTGCGTACTGTTTCGCTGGTTTTGTCCATCACAGAAAGACAAAACGATTTCAGCTGCCAAGGAAGAGGGTGTTAAAATGCCATGTACCGTTTACTAATCGTTGCTGCGGATGAGGATGTGCGTGAGTCGATCCGCTATCTGGTAGATTGGAATCAATATGACATTTCCAGTGTGCTGACTGTGTCCTCTTATGGTGAAGCGGTCAACAGTATTATGGATTTTCTTCCGCATATTGCACTGGTGGATGTAGAGCTGGGGGAGTACCGAGGCTATGAACTGGCTGCAAATCTGAGAGATACGGGCGCAAACACAGTATTTTGCATGATGAGCGGCCGGGAGGACTTTCACTATGTCCGCAATGCTATGCGGGCCGGAGCGAAAGACTTTCTGCTCACGCCAATCAATGCAAAAGAACTGCGCGCATTCCTGGAACGCACAATCGTGCGGGATTTGCGGGGAACAATCCCCGACAGGCCGATTTCGCAGCCAGAGGTTGATCCGGTACTCCAAGTGGAGTACACACAGTTATCCCGCATTACTGCAAAAATCATCCTGATTGTGAAGAGCAACTACCGCCGAAGTCAATCTTTGACCAGTATTGCTGAAACGCTGAATATGTCCAGTAAGTATATTGGCAGAATTTTTCTGAAAGATACGGGAATGAAATTCTCTGAGTATCTGACCAATTACAGGATGATTCAAGCACGGCGGCTGATTGAGAATACACAGGAAAAAATTTCCGTAGTAGCCAGTATGGTAGGGTACAGTCAGTTGAACAACTCTGTACAATCTGGTCTTCATCGTCTTGGACATCGTCCTGCCCGTCACGCTGGCAATTCTCATCAGCAACATCTACAGCAAGAGAAAGTCCAAGACCTACCAGACACTCATGTTCATGCCCCACTTCATGAGCTGGGTTGTGGTCAGCTACTTCGTCTATGCCTTCCTGGTCACGGACAAGGGCCTACTCAACTCCCTCATCCAGTTCTTCGGCGGCGAAAAGATCAACTGGTATTCCACGCCCTCCGCCTGGCCGCTCATTCTGATTATCATGCACATATGGAAATCCATCGGCTACAAGATGGTCGTGTATCTGGCCAGTATTACCGGCATTGACAGCAGTCTCTATGAGGCGGCGGTGCTGGATGGCGCCACCAAGTTCCAGCAGGCAAAGTACATCACCATCCCTGCGCTGCGCCCCATCATCATTATGATGTTCATTCTGGCCGTCGGCGGCATTTTTTCCTCAGACTTCGGCCTATTCTACCAGGTGTCCCGCGGCGCGAACCAGCCCCTGACGCCTATGGTAGCCACGCTGGATGTGAAAATCTATCAGATGCTGACCTCCGGTACCGTCAGTCTGGGCAAGACGGCGGCAGCTTCCCTGTTCCAGATGATCGTTGGCTGTATTACGATCCTGACCGCTAACGCGATCGTGCGCAAGCTGGACCGCTCCAGCGCACTGATTTAAGGAGGCGCAGCATGAGTAAAAAGGAAAAGCCTGTCAGCGGCGATACGCTCAGCCGCCTGAACCGAATCAAGCCAGCCACCAATTTTTTATTGAACTTGATGTTCCTGATCGTTGCGCTGGCCTGCTTCCTGCCTATTATCTTTATCCTCATGATCTCCATCACGGACAACAACGTAATCCGGCAGGAGGGCTACCAGATCTTCGTCACTGCCCGAGCCTTCTCCAGCGACGCCTATAAATATCTGTGGAGCCAGCGGCAGACTATCCTCCACGCCCTGTGGGTGTCCGTGTACGTCACCGCCCTAGGTACGGTGCTGGGTGTGCTGCTTACTGCTCTGATGGGTTACGTCCTCAGCCGGACGGAACACAAGCTGAACAACTTCCTGACTATCCTGGTGTTCATTCCCATGGTCTTCGGCGGCGGCATGGCGGCTTCTTACGTCATCAATTCTCAGGTACTGCATCTGTCGGATACCATGTGGGTTCTGATCCTGCCCTTGGCGGTCAGCAGCTTCAACGTCACCATCGCCCGGACCTTCTTCCGGACCACCATCCCCGACGGCATCATCGAATCGGCCAAGATCGATGGAGCCAGTCAGTGGACGGTATTTTTCCAGATCATCCTGCCCATCTCCAAGCCCGTACTGGCTACGATCGGCCTGTTCTTGGCCTTCGGCTACTGGAACGACTGGTTTCAGGCAAAGCTGTACATCAGCAACGACAACCTGTATTCCCTCCAGGCCATGCTGGACCAGATGCAGAACAACTTGGAGTACCTGACCAAGAACCCGTCGGCCGCCATGAGTATCTCTGACCTGAAGAAGAGTATGCCCCAAGAGAGCGTCCGCATGGCCATCGCCTTCGTAGTCGCCGTACCCATCGCCTGTGTGTATCCGTTCTTCCAGAAGTACTTCATCTCCGGCCTGACCGTGGGTGCGGTGAAAGGTTGATCCCTGTTCCCATATTATTGAATGGCGCCCGCTGTTTGATAGAACGCAGTACATAAATTAACAAGGAGGAAACACTGAAAATGAAGAAAATTCTTGCTCTGCTCTTGGCTTCCGTCATGGTTCTGACTCTGCTGGCCGGCTGCGGCGGCAGCGACACCTCCGACGCCTCGGATGCAGAAGGCACCGCCGCACCTGTCACCGATGACAGCGGCTATCCCGTCATCACCTGGTACCAAGTTGGCAGCGGCCAGCCCGCCAATATCGATTCCTGGACCCAAAAGGCCAATGCCTATTTGGAGGATAAGATTGGCGTACACATCAACGTCCAATGTATCTCCTGGGGGCCTTGGGGCGACAAGCGCAGCATGATTGTCCAGACCAACGAGCCCTATGACATCATGTTTACCGATTCCAGCACCTATGCCAACGACGTGAAGATGGGCGCTTTCGCTGATCTGACCGACCTGCTGGCTCAGACTCCTGGTATTACGGAGGCCATTCCAGCCGAATTCATTGAGGCCGCCAAGATTGACGGCAAGATCTACGGCATTCCCGCCTACAAGGACAACGCCTCTCAGCAGTTCTTTGTCTGGACTAAGGAGTATGTAGACGCCTATTATCCCGGCTGGGCTGACGTTCACAGCATTGCGGATGCTACCGCTGCTCTTCAGGCTCTGAAGGACGGCACCGGCGAGCCTCCCCTGCTGTTGAACAAGGACGGCATCTCCGCCATTCCTGAAAACCGCTACGACGGCATGGGCATTGGCCTGTCCACTCTGGGCATTAGCTATCGTGACGGCTCCAACAAGGTCGTGTCCATTTATGAGCAGCCCGATGTTCTTGATCAGTTCAAGATCGTCCAGCAGTGGATGGAGAACGGACTGATTAACTCCGATGCCGCCACTGCCAACGAAGCCAGCGGTATGTGCAGCGTAGGGTTCGGCCAAGGCTGGCCTTCCGCCGCCAAGGGCTGGGGCGATAACCGCGGCACGGAGGTCGTGGTTTCCACCTATGCCGATCCCGTACTGTCCACGCAGACCGCTCTCGGCTCTATGGCCTGCATCTCCGCCTCCTCTGCGCACCCTCTGGAAGCCCTGAAACTAATTGAGTTGGTCGATACTGATGTCACCTTCCGCGATATGATGGCCTACGGGGAAGAAGGCGTGAACTTTGAATATGTGGAAGCTTTCGGCGAGCAGCGCGTTCACAAGATCAACGGCGACTGGACTCTGGCCGCTTATGCCCAGGGCAAGACCATCCATATGACCCCCGAGGATACCGCTGAGGTCAACCCCTATGTGGACGAGATCCTGGTCCAGAACGAGAATGCCATCCGCTCTCCCGCCATGGGTTTCTCCTTCGACAACACCAATGTTGCCGACAAGATCGCTGCCTGCCAAGCCATCTTCCAGGAGTACAAGGGCATTATCCACACCGGTACCGGTGATGTGGAGGCCAATGTCAAGGCTATGATGGATGCTATGCGCGACTCCGGCTTCGATGAAATCGCCGCCGAAGTGCAGAACCAGCTGGATGCTTGGCTGTCCAGCAAGTAAATACCCCCTGATCCCAGTGTGAACATCAAAAGAGGGGCTGTTGCAGCCAGGTTGGCCGTGGCAGCCCCTCCCATTATGCGTATGACAAGGAGTTTATGCTATGAGCAAGATCATCGGAAATGATCTGAAAAAACTGCCCTGGGAGCCGAAGCCAGAGGGATGCGTCATGCCCGTCTGGCGTTATACCGGCAACCCCATTATTGGCCGCTGTGCCATCAAGCGGTCTAACAGCGTGTTCAACAGTGCTGTAGTGCCTTTCGGCGATGGCTTTGTCGGTGTGTTCCGCTACGACAGCCGGTCGGTGAGTATGGATATTTTTCCAGGCTTCAGTACCGACGGCATCCATTGGGATATCCAGGATGAGCCGGTCTGCTTTCTGGGGGATGATCCAGAGATCACCAAGCAAGAATACCGGTACGACCCACGTGTGTGCCTTATTGACGGGAAATACTATATTACTTGGTGCAACGGCTACCACGGACCTACGATTGGCGTAGGCTGGACAGAGGACTTTAAAACCTTCCATCAGCTGGAAAATGCGTTTTTGCCCTATAACCGCAACGGCGTGCTGTTCCCCCGGAAGATCGGCGGACTATATATGATGCTTTCCCGCCCCAGCGATACCGGCCATACACCCTTTGGCGACATCTTCGTCAGCCAAAGCCCTGATCTGAAATATTGGGGATGCCACCGGCACGTTATGAGCAGCTTTGCAGGGGACAGGTCTGCCTGGCAGTCCACCAAGATTGGTGCAGGCCCGATTCCTATTGAGACAGATGAAGGCTGGCTGTTGATCTATCATGGCGTCATCACAACCTGCAACGGATATGTTTACCGTATGGGCTGTGCGCTGCTGGATTTGGAGCAACCCTGGAAAGTGCTTTGCCGGACAAGAGACTACATCATGGCTCCCTATGAACCTTATGAATGTATGGGAGATGTCCCCAATGTTGTGTTCCCGTGTGCAGCTTTAACAGACGCAGAAACTGGACGGATCGCCATCTACTACGGCTGTGCGGATACCGTTACCGGATTAGCGTTTACTACAGCAGATGAATTGCTTGCTTATATGCGGGAAAATCCACTGTAAAAGGAGTATGTGCGGATGTATTTTATTGATAAGCGGATTCAGGTAATCTGTAACAACCTCAACAAACTGCGGATTCGCAATGTACAGCCAGTTTTAGATTGGCAGTATAAAAAAGGCTTCTATCTTTATCCGGACCAAGCGGAAAAAACGGCATGGGAAAACTTTGACAGCAAGTCTATGCACTGGTACGGTCCAGACGAACACTACTGGTTTCGAGGCAGTGTGACAATTCCGGCGGAACTGGCGGGGAAAAGCGTGTGGCTGAAGGTGCGCACGCAGATCGATGAATATGACGACGGACGAAATCCCCAGTTTCTTCTGTTCGTCAACAAGCGGGAGACCCAGGGCCTGGATATGAATCACCGGGAAGTACAGCTGTTTGCCAGCGCACCGGCCAACGAGATCCTTCAACTGGACATTCAGGCGTATACTGGTACTCTCCACGGAGAGTTTCAGTTTCTGGTGGACCTCTATGAGCAGGACGAGGCCATCAATCATCTTTACTACGATTTGCAGGTGCCTCTGCGCGCCTTTTCGCGGATGAAAGAGGATAGTCAAGACCGGCTTGCTATCCAGACAGTGCTGAACGATACTATTAACCTGCTGGATCTGCGAGAACCCTACTCTGAGACGTTTTATGAATCTCTGGCATCAGCGCAGGCATATGTCACCAAAAACCTCTATGAAGCTATGGGCGGTTGGGACCGCATTATCGCTACTTGTATCGGCCATACCCATATTGATGTAGCTTGGTGGTGGACCGTGGCCCAGACGCGAGAGAAGGTTGCCCGCAGTTTCTCCACAGTACTCAAGTTGATGGAAGAGTTTCCTAACTACCGCTTTATGTCCAGCCAGCCTCAGCTCTATCAGTTTCTGAAAGAACGCTATCCTGATCTTTACGAGCGGGTTAAGGAACGGATTCGGGAAGGGCGTTGGGAACCAGAGGGCGGTATGTGGGTAGAGGCGGACTGCAACCTTACCTCTGGAGAATCTCTGGTGCGGCAGTTTATCCATGGCAAGCGCTTCTTCCGGGAAGAATTCGGCGTGGATAACCGGATTTTATGGCTGCCGGATGTGTTCGGTTACTCCGGCGCACTGCCGCAGATCATGAAAAAGTGCGGTATTGATTACTTTATGACCACGAAGCTGTCGTGGAATCAGATTGACAAAGTACCCAACGACACCATGCTCTGGCGCGGCATTGACGGCACAGAGGTTCTGACCCATCTGATTACCACATTAGACCCAGGCCAGCCGGTAAGCAATTTCTTTACCACCTACAACGGCAAACTCCATCCTGATGCAATTATGGGTGGATGGGAGCGTTATCAGAATAAGGAGATCAACAACGACATCCTGATTTCTTACGGCTATGGTGACGGCGGCGGCGGTCCTACGCGGGAAATGCTGGAGACTTCTGTCCGCATGGAAAAAGGAATGCAGGGGATTCCGAAAGTGCGTCAGGCGTTTGCTCGTACTTATTTTGAGGAACTAGAACAATGCGTGAAAGGCAACCGCCGTCTGGAAGTCTGGGAGGGTGAATTCTATTTTGAGTATCACCGAGGGACTTACACATCTATGGCCCGCAACAAACGGAGCAACCGTAAAAGCGAGCTGCTGCTGATGGACCTGGAATTGGCGGGTGTATTAGCTGCGGAAAAAGCATCCTATCCAGCCGAAGAACTGGATAGGATGTGGAAAACGGTCCTGCTGAATCAGTTCCATGATATTCTTCCCGGCTCCTCCATTCATGAAGTCTATGAAGTTACCAAACAGGAGTATCAGGAACTGACGCAGGAGGCGAACCAATTGCTGTCACAGAGACTGATGAAGCTGGCCGGTACGGGGGATGGCATAACAGTATTCAATACCACCGGCTTTGTGCGCAGCGACCTGGCGGTGCTGGGCGGAATAGACGCACAGGCGCTGGCAGATGAGACTGGAGCCGTCTATCCTGTGCAGAAAACGGCGGACGGCGCGGTTGTGTTTCTGAAGAATCTTCCTGCCAAGGGATGGAGGACTTAGCGGAAAGCAATACCTGCTGAGACGGTCAATCCCTTTATCCGTAGCGGGGAACACTGTCTGGAAACACCTTTCTATATCGTAACCTTTAATGAATGTGGACACTTTACTTCCCTGTTTGACAAGAAAAACGACAGAGACGTACTCCAAGCCGGGAAGCTGGCAAATGTTCTGCGTATGTTTGAGGATAAACCTATTTACTACGACAACTGGGATATTGATATGTTTTATACGGAGAAGTCCTGGCCTATCAATGATCTGGTTCGTATGACTTGGATTGAGGATGGACCTGTCCGGGCTACAGTGGAACTGGAGTATAAAATCAGTCTCAGCACGATCCGTCAGAAAATACACTTTTATGCAGACTCCCGCCGCATTGATTTTGAGACCTGGGTTGATTGGAGACAGAATCAGCACCTGCTGAAAGCTGAGTTCCCAGTGGATATCCACAGTGATGAGGCTGCGTTTGATATTCAGTTCGGCAATCTGACTCGAAAGGTTCATACAAATACCAGCTGGGATAAAGCCCGGTTTGAACTGTGCGGACAAAAATGGATGGACTATTCTGAAGGGCACTATGGTATAAGCCTGCTCAACGACTGTAAATATGGACACAGCATCCGTGACGGTGTACTGAGTATAACGCTCATCAAATCTGGTATTGAACCGAATCCCACAGCAGATCAGGAGGAGCATATGTTCACATATGCTATTTATCCTCATGCCGGTTCCTGGCGTGACGCCGGAACGATAAGGGAGAGCTATTTTCTCAACCAGCCTCTGCGGATGGTAGAAAGCGGACGACCCGGCAATGTGTTCTCCTTCGCCCATGTTGAGCAGTCCAATGTTGTGTTGGAAACTGTGAAGCAGGCGGAGAATGGAGACGGAACCGTTTTGCGGCTCTATGAAAGCGAAAATGCCCGTACAAAGACCACTCTCCATATTCCGGCGGACATTATCAAAGCATATAGCTGCAATCTTCTGGAGGAAATTGCAGAAGAACTGCCGGTAACAGACAGCAAGGTAACCTTCCTGATGAAGCCGTATGAGATCAAAACAATTTTGTTGCGCTGACAGCATAATCAGAGAACTGAATATGCAAATCTACCCGCGCCTGTGACTCTGCATATCACCACATCTATTCTGCAGATGCATTCCAATGTAATTCTTGTGGATGATAAAGCAGCTTTAGTTGGGCTTTAAGTTATACACTGTTTGGCCTTTATCCCGATAGGAGGGTAAGGGCCAAACTTTAAAACAAAACTTCGTCCTGAGTCTTCAAGCCGTCTTAGTGCAGGGAAATAAAATCAATATGTAGCTTATCTATAGATAGGCGATCAGGTAAACTCTGTCATACCTGCGACTTTGCGCTGTAGTTCCTTTACACAGGATAGTGGTTGGGATTGTCAGATGGTCGTCAGCAAGACAAAGGATGAGGCGGTATTGTTTCTGGTGCGTGTACTGAATGCGGCGAGTGTGTATGAAGATCAAGAGACTGGGCTGTGTTACTCTGGCGATGTGCTGTGCAGGGCTAGATAAGTCGCAGAGCTTCCCAATGGAGATTTTCAGGGAAAGATGATACATTTGCGGTGTGTAAAAAAGTGGGAGGTTCATAACAATACTTGGGAATATAGGGCTATAAACGGGCCGCAGTATGGTCAAAGAGAGATGGGAGGGGATCTTATACGGCAAGATATTTTAATTGTGCTGCCCGAAAGTACGCAAAGGGACATATTAAGGGATGTACTGAGATATAGTGGAATAGACGTCACATTAGCGGCAGATGTAGTGCAGGCCGTCCGAAGTTTGAAATTACAAGTAACCACATTCCTTTTATTGGATCTCAGCTTAGACGGCGCTAATTTGTTCCTGGATGAGATTGTTGGAACATACTACACTCCACCGCCATTTTTGATGGCAGCTGATACAATTTCCGATAACGCGATGCGAACAGACGTGTTGAATAGAGGAGCAGACGCCTGTTTAGCAAAGCCGATTGATGCAGATGAAGTCCTAGCGGTAATTAATGCTGTTTTTCGGCGTACAATCCGTCTTGGACGGGTACAAAGCAAATTGGCTCCCAGCATTCGGCATAAAGAATTACTGATCGATCCACTGCGCCGCAGTGTTGTTATGAAGGGTCGTTCCATAGAATTAACTGTCAAAGAATTTGATGTTCTCTACTTTCTGGCAAGTAATCCTGGATATGTATTTAGTAAAGAGCAGATTTATGATCATATCTGGAATGATGATTATCGATTTGCAACGACTAGCGTATTTGACCAGATCTCCTCTATACGTCAGAAATTAGGAATCAGCACAAAATGTAAAGAATATATCC
>CAMWSZ010000065.1 GCA_947177005.1 uncultured Clostridia bacterium
ATGCGCTATGTGGACGGCGGAAGGAAAATCCGCCGGGCAGCAGTGGGCGGCGGCGCCTGCGGGGAGTTTTTCGCCGCCGCCGCGGATCAGGACTGCGACGCCTTTGTTACCGCTGATGTGAAATACAATCAGTTCCTGGACGCGCAGGGCTTGGGGCTGAGTCTCATTGACGCAGGGCATTTCCATAATGAGGACGTGGTCTGTCCTGTGCTGGTGCGGTTCCTGCAGGAGCGGTTCCCGGAATTGAACATTATGAAATCGGTCTCTCATCGTGAGGCCATACAATATTACGTTTAAGGAGGAAAGAAACCTATGTCTGGACATTCCAAATGGCATAATATCCAGAAAACAAAGGGCGCGGCTGATGCCAAGCGCTCACAGATTTTTACCAAGATCGCCCGCGAGATGATCGTGGCGGTGAAGGAGGGCGGCAGCGGCGACCCCAACAATAATTCCCGTCTCGCTACCGTTATCGCAAAGGCAAAAGCCGCCAATATGCCCAACGACAACATCAAACGCACCATTGATAAAGCCCTGGGCGCAGGGTCCGGAGACAATTTTGAGAAGGTGGTCTATGAGGGCTACGGTCCCAGCGGCGTGGCGGTGATCGTCGAGGCCCTGACCGATAACCGGAATCGTACCGCACCCGAGGTGCGCCACCTCTTCGACAAATACGGCGGAAATATGGGCGCTACCGGCTGCGTCAGCTGGAGCTTCGACAAGAAAGGCGTTATCGTCATCGACAACGAGGACGGCGATCTCGACGAGGAGCAGGTCATGGAGGACGCTCTGGACTGCGGCGCGGCCGATTTCGAGGCCGACGGCAGCATCTTCGAGATCACCACTGACCCCGACAGCTTCAACGCCGTGACCGCCGCCCTGGAAACAAAGGGGTATGTGTTCGCGGAGGCCGCCATTGAAATGGTGCCTCAGAACTATATAAAGCTCACCAGCGAGGACGATATCAAAAATATGACCAAAATGATCGACCTCATGGAGGATAACGACGACGTGCAGAACGTCTGGCACAACTGGGAGCAGGAATAAGCCCCCGCTTTTTTGGGAAAAATCTGAAAAATTCTCAATTTTATTATTGAGCAAGACCGTTTCGTGGTGTATAATGGAAGCACAGGACACAGCCGCTGTGCCCATCCAAGAAAAAACGGAGGAATCTCGACATGTTTACCGCTCTTTTGAACAACCTGAAAGAAACCCGCCGGACCATTGTCTTCACCGAAGGCCCCGACGCCCGCATCCAGGAAGCCGCCGCCCGCCTCATGAAAGAGGACCTGATGAACGTCATTCTGGTGGGCAATGTGGACGAGGTCAAGGCCGACGCCGAAAAAAACGGCTTTGATATTTCCGGCGCGACTGTTCTGGACCCGGCTGCCTATGACGGCATGGAGGAAATGGTCTCCAAAATGGTGGAGCTGCGCAAGGGCAAGATGAGCGAAGACGATTGCCGCAAAGCCCTGCAAAAAGGCAATTATTTCGGCACCATGCTTGTCAAAATGGGCAAGGCCGACGCTCTGCTCGGCGGCGCTACTTATTCCACTGCGGACACCGTCCGTCCGGCACTCCAGCTCATCAAAACCAAACCCGGTGCGCATCTGGTATCCTCCTGCTTCATCATGAAGCGCGATACCGGCGACGACGCCCTCAAATTGCTCTGCATGGGCGACTGCGCCATCAATATCTCCTATGAGGACAGCGTGGACAAAGAGGGCAATGTGACCGTCTCCGCCGCCCAGAAGCTGGCTGAGGTGGCCGTGGAGTCCGCCCGCACCGCACAGTTTTTCGGCATCGACCCCAAGGTTGCTATGCTCAGCTTCTCCACAAAGGGTTCCGGCAAGGGTTCAACGGTCGCGCTGAGCGCCGCCGCTACCAAGGCTGCCCAGGAACTGGCCCCCGAGTTCGCTATCGACGGCGAAATGCAGTTCGACGCCGCCGTCAGCCCCACCGTCGGTCAGCTGAAATTCCCCGGCAGCAAGGTCGCCGGCTATGCCAACACCTTCGTGTTCCCCAACATCGAGGCCGGCAACATCGGTTACAAAATAGCCCAGCGTCTGGGCGGCTATGAGGCCTATGGCCCCATCCTCCAGGGCCTGAACGCCCCGATCAACGACCTCAGCCGCGGCTGCAATGCGGAGGAAGTCTATAAAATGGCTATTATTACCGCCGGTATGAAGTAATTTTCCCCCGTTCCCCTGCTGCCTCTGACAGTTTCTGCCAGAGGCAGTCTGGTTTTCGGGAAATTTTCTCAGGGCCTTGCTTTTTGAAGCCGCGCATGTTATAGTATTTGTATCATAAACCTGTAAAACCTACAGGTAAAGGAGTTGGTTTTTATGAATCTTAAAAAACGGGTGGCTGCCGGTGCGGCGGCCTTTCTGACGGCGGTTCTGCTGGCGGTTCCCGCATATGCCCACGGCGGCGGACACCACAGCTATGTACAGACCGTGCGGCCGGTACAGACGCAGACAACTGTCTATACCTGCCCGGTGGAGGGCTGTCAGGTGACGGGAACACATACACATCATAATGGCGTGACGCACACCGGCGGATACGCCTGCGACGGTACCTGCGCCGCGCTGTGTACGGTGGAAAACTGCACCGCCGCCGGACGCCATACGCATGACGGCGTTACCTACTACTGCGGCTATGACCACGCGGGCGGCTTCTGTGACGGCACCTGTGTTGCGCTGTGTACAGTGGAGGGCTGCACCGCCAGCGGACGCCATACCCACAACGGCGTCACCTACTACTGCGGCTATGACCACGCCAACGGCTTCTGCGACGGCACCTGCGCCACAGCTGCCGTACAGCAGCCCGCAGCGGCGCCTGCCGCAGCCACGACAGTACCTGCTGCCACAGCGGCAGTACCCGCCAGCCACCATGGGAGCGGACACCACGGCTGTCACTGATCCATGAGAAAAGTCGCGTTTGTCACCGGCGGCAGCCGGGGGATCGGCCGGGCGATTGCGGTCCGTCTGGCGGCTGAGGGGTATGCGGTAGGCATCGGCTATTTGCAGTCCCGGGAACAGGCCGGTGCGCTGGCAGAGACACTGCGCCTCCAGGGCGCTGACGCGCTGGCCGTACAGGGCGACGTGGCGGACCGGGAGGCCATTACCGCAGCAATCCGTTCGGTGGAGGCGTCTCTGGGTCCGGTCAGCGTGCTGGTCAACAATGCAGGCATCGCCGGGCAGTGTCAGTTTCAGGATATCCCGGACAGCTTCTGGCACCGGATGTTTGCCGTGAATGTGGACGGCGCGTTCCATACCATTCAGGCGGTGCTGCCCCACATGATTCATGAGAAATCGGGCAGCATTGTCAATATCTCCTCCATGTGGGGACTGCGGGGCGCGTCCTGCGAGGCGGCGTATTCCGCCACAAAAGCGGCTCTCATCGGCCTGACCCGGTCGCTGGCTGTGGAGCTGGCCCCGTCCGGAATCCGGGTCAACTGCGTCGCGCCCGGCGTGATCCTCACCGATATGGTCCGGACGCTGGGAGAGGATACCCTTCATATGCTCGCCGAACAAACCCCCCTCGGACGCATAGGCGCACCGGAGGATATCGCCGGAATCACCGCCTTTCTGGCCGGTGACGGCGCGGCGTTTATTACCGGGCAGGTCGTGACCGCCGACGGAGGCTTTATTGTTTAACGGAACAGCGCCGTACTCCAATCCGGAGTGCGGCGCTGTTTTTTACATCAGTTCTGGCTCATGAAATTGTACAGCATCACTACCGCTTCCGCACGGGTGGCGCTGCGTCCGGCGGCAAAATCACTGTCTGCGCTCACCACGCCCAGACCCTGCGCCAGCGCCGCCCAGCCCAGCATGTTGGCGGGGATCTCCGCGCGGTCGGGGAAGGAGCAGGTAAAAATCCCCTGCATCTTCGCAATATTGCCGTATCCGGCGCTGCCCAGCAGCATTTGAATGGCCTCGCCCCGGGTAAGGATTTTTTCGCTGTCACGCTCCCCGCGGGTCAGAATGCCCATTTGATACGCACGGTTATAAACACTGTCGGCCTCGCTCTCCCCGGGGATGTAACGGTATCCGTCCGTGCTCAGCAGCAGCGTGATATAGTCGAACTGCGTCAGCTCCTCGCGGGGCCTGCATTCGCCGCCATACCAGCCGATGCCGTAGCGGGCAAGAGCCTCAATCTGCGGTTTTGCCCAATGATCGCCAATATCGCTGTAGGTGATCTCTCCGTTCAGCTGCACCATTTCCATATAGACCACTTCGCCGGTTTTGGCGTCCACGCCGGAGGCGTACCGGCGGTTCTCATTTTCCTTCACGGCGTAGGACAGCTTTAACTGATAAAAATAGGAGTAGCCCATATCCATCAGCGGTTTCGCGCCGTCCATACCGGGGTCCAGCTTCACTGGTACATAAGAATAGGCAAGGGGCATGTCATAGTGACTGAACCAGGCGTCCAGGGCGGCGGACTTGTCCAAAATGCCCTCCGGACTGTCAAAGGAGACGCCGTCCGTCCAGGAACGCCTGAGGCCGCTGACTGTGCCGTCCGTGACATCTATGGAGACGCGCAGGCTGTTTTCCGGGAAGAAATAACCGTTTTCCTTCTGGGCATAGGTAAAGCTGTGGGCGCTGTTCCATTTGGAGCTGGCGTCGCTGCCGTACAGTTCCGTTGCGGCGAATTCATCGCCCCAGAATTCCGTCAGGAACGCCTCCGCCTTTTTCCGGGCGTCCTCCACACTGACAGACGTTTTCCGGTTCTCCTCATAGGGCGCGGAGGAGGAAACAGACTGCAATTCACCGGTCCTGCCGTCGCAGGTCACGGTGCGCCGCCAGGTTCCGCCGCCGTCCTTGCGAGTGTAGATCAGACGGGCGGTCACGTCATCGGTTTTCTTGTCCAGAGTGTAGCTGGCGGACGCCAGGGTGTATTTTTTCAGACCGAGCGCCGTATACTGCTGAAGCTTTTCGTCCAGCTCCTCTTTCGACAGCACGCCCTCTAATTTGGCGACGCCCGCCTGTTCCGCCTGCGACAGTCCGGAGGCGGCGGTATCCGCAGCGGCCTCCGGCATCGCCGCCGTGCCGTTGAAGACTGCACCGCCTTTGTCACCCTCCTCCCCAAGCTTCTCATACAGTCCGGTCAGATTCACCAGTTGTCCGGACTGGGCGTCTACATAATATTCATCGCCTGGCTCCGGCAGATACCGCAAAACCGCCTTGTCCTCGTCCTCCAGAACGTACTCCAGACGCAGATCCATTGTCTTTTTCAGCAGCGCGCCCGCGGACGCCGCGCTGGTATTGCTTTTGGCGGACGGTACGTCCCCCAGCACATTCCGCTCCAGACTGTCACGGTAAAAACGAATGATTTTCCCGTCTGAGGCCCGGACGGTAAGGGAGAAGGTCATGGGGGAGCTGAGTCCGTTCAGCCGGATTTCCCCGCTGAAACGGTGGGTCGCCGTGTCGAGCATCCCCGTGTTCTGTTCGGACAGCCTGTAGCTCTCCGGAGATTGCAGAACCTTTTTCAGAAACGCTTCCGCAGACTGCCGGGCCTGTGTTCTGGAGACCGCCGGGAAAGTAGGCGGGAAATTTCCGATTCCCGCATAGGGATCGTTGTCGGTCTCCGACAGATAATAGCTGAGAATTTTACCGGTTTCGGTGGCCTCCACGTTTAGATGGATTCCGTCGGCGCTCCAGTTCAGGTCCCAGAACGGGGAGATCTCAGTCTCCGACAGATCGCCGTAAAACTCCGTGTACTCGTCCCCGATGCCCAGCGTGGCCTTGACCTTTGCCGTAACCGACGCCAAGCGCTGGTCGGACGTGGGCGCGGAGGACGTTGCGGGCACCGTAGGCGAAGACGGTACAGCAGCAGCCGCCGCAGGGGCCGTCAGAGCCAGCGTCAGCGCCGCTGACAGGATCAGACTGGCTAATTTTTTCATCTTATTCTACCTCCTGTAAAGTTTGAGGGTGTTCTAAGAGTTAAGACGCAGATCCGGCCAGAAATGTTCCTGCCTATGTAAATTTTGTGCAGCAATAAAAAGAGACCGTTTCCCGGCGGGGAGAAACGGTCCCGGTAAAATCATCGCTTATTCGGCTTTCGGACCGGCATCAACGACATCCTGAGACATATGTGTATACTTCTTGAAGTTTTCCACAAACGCTTTCGCCAGTTCTTTGGCTTTTGCCTCATAACCGGCCTGGTCACCGTGCCACTGGTTGGCGGGGATCATCTGCTCATCGGGCACGCCGGGGCAGGAGGTGGGGACCTGTACGCCGAAATAGGGATCCGTCACAAATGCGGCTTTTTCCAGCTCGCCGTTCAGGGCCGCCGTGACCATTGCACGGGTGTATTTCAGGTTCATGCGCTTGCCGCTGTTGCCGCACCAGCCGGTATTCACCAGATACACATTCGCGCCGGATTTGGCAACCTTTTCCGCCAGCATGTTTGCATAGACGGAGGGATCGAGAGGCATAAACGGCGCGCCGAAGCAGGTGGAGAAGGTGGGGACGGGGGAGGTAATGCCGCGTTCCGTACCGGCCAGCTTTGACGTGAAGCCAGACACGAAGTAATACATAGCCTGCTTCTCGTTGAGCTTGGAAATGGGGGGCATGACGCCGTAAGCGTCGGCGGTCAGGAAGATGACGGTCTTGGGTGTAGAACCTACGCCGGGAATGGCAGCGTTGGGGATATAATCGACCGGATAGCCTACGCGGGTATTTTCGGTCAGGGAGCCGTCGGCGTAATCGGGCACGCGGGTCTCCGGGTCCATGATGACGTTCTCTACCAGGGAGCCGAACTTAATGGCACGGAAAATTTCCGGCTCACGCTCTTCGGTCAGGTCGATGCACTTGGCGTAGCAGCCGCCCTCAAAGTTAAATATGGAGTCGTCGGCCCAGCCGTGCTCGTCGTCGCCAATCAGCTTGCGGTTGGGATCGGCGGAGAGGGTGGTCTTGCCGGTGCCGGACAGGCCGAAGAACAGCGCGGAATCTCCGGCGTCGCCGATATTGGCGGAGCAGTGCATGGGGAAAATGCCCTCTTTCGGCATCAGGTAGTTCATGACGGAAAAGACGGATTTCTTGATCTCGCCCGCGTACTGGGAACCGGCAATCAGTACGATTTTTTTCTCATAGTCGATCATGATAGCGGCCTCGGAATTCACGTGGTCGCGCTCCGGCACGCACTTGAAGCCGGGGGCGGCGATGACTGTGAAATCGGGGGTGTAGCCGTCCAGCTGTTCCGCCGTGGGACGCAGCAGCAACTGATGAATGAACAGATTCTGAGATGCCAGCTCGTTGATGATGCGGAACGCCTTTGTATACTTGGGGTCCGCGCCCGCAAAGCCGTCGAAAATGAAGATCTCGCGGTTTTGCAGATAGGCAGTCATCTTTTCATACAGGGCGTCAAAAGTCTCCTGTGTGGTGGGGACGTTCACCTTGCCCCAGGCGATGTCGTTATGCACGCCTGCGGAATCGACAATGAATTTGTCGTTGGGGGAACGGCCGGTGTATTTGCCGGTGTTGACGCACAGTGCGCCGGTGGAGTTCAGCTGTCCCTCGCCGCGGGCAAGGGCTTTTTCCACCAGCTGCGCAGGGGAGAGATTGCGGTATACGGCGCTGGGATTGATGATGCCCAGCGCCTCAAGGCCGTAGGTTTCCATAACAAGTTCCTCCTTAAAAATGGATAAGAGTTGGGCTCTGTCTGAACAAAGCGCAGAAGGACAGGAAGCCCACTTTTATTATTTTACTACAAAAACCCGGAAAAAGCAACAGAGACTGCCGGTATTTTCAGATTTTATTGGGGCGCATTTTGCGGGACAAAGCCGGGTCTTGCCATTTCGGTGCAAATTTGATATGATACCGTCTTGGAACGGCCCAGAAGATCAAAAAAACGAGGTAAATGTTATGAGTGATACGCTAATGAGAAAGCTTGCAAAGCCGATGCTTTTCGCCGCCGCTTTTATCTGGGGCAGCTCCTTTTTTATCATGAAGGACGCCCTCGACAACATGCCGGTACAGTACCTGCTGGCCATTCGGTTTACGGCCGGCGCGGTGCTGCTGGGACTGCTCTGCCTGAAAAAATGGAAAACAGTGTTTACGCCGGACTATCTCTGGCGCGGTGCGGTCATCGGCGCGTTCCTGTACACAGCCTACACCGTCCAGACCTACGGACTGGCCTGGACAACTCCCTCAAAAAATGCGTTTTTAACGGCAGTATACTGCGTGATCGTGCCGTTTCTGTACTGGCTGATTGTGCATATCCGCCCGGACAAATTCAATATACTTGCCGCTGTGCTGTGCGTAGCCGGGGTGGGACTGGTGTCTTTGAACGGCGGCCTGTCCGTCAACGGCGGCGACGCCCTGACGCTGCTGTGCGCCGTGTTTTACGCCTCCCATATCGTAGCAGTGGCAAAGGTGTCGCCGGGCAGGGACATCTATCTGCTGACCGTTTTTCAGTTTGCGTTCGCCGCCCTGTACGCCTGGATTGGCGGCCTTTGCTTTGAGACCTTCCCGGCTGCCGCGCTGTCACAGAGCAGTGTCCTGCTGCCGCTGGCCTACCTGAGCGTCATGGCGACAACTGTCGCGCTGCTGTTCCAGAACGTGGGGCAGGTGTGGTCTGACCCGGCGTCGGCGTCGGTCATTTTGTCGCTGGAATCGGTTTTCGGTGTATTGTGTTCGGTGCTCTTTGCCGGGGACGAGGTCAGCGGCAGAATGCTGGCCAGATTTGCCCTGATCTTTGTGGCGGTGGTGTGCAGCGAGACAAAGTTCTCGTTTCTGCGTCCCGCCGGGAAAAAGGACCCTCACTAAAGGAAAACCGCTCAAATCAGCATCTCCATTCCGGTATGCAGCTGCGCCGCCTGTTCCCCCAGCTCTTCCCGCAGCGCCTGATAAGCGGCCTGTCCGGTGCAGTGGCCTGTATAGATCTGCTCCGCCCCAATCTCCCGCAGGCGTCTTGCCAATGCGCGGACATCCTCCTGGGAGGTGTGGAACAGGTGGAAGCCGCCCACCACTGCGCAGATGCGTCTGCCCGGAAATACATCCAGAACTTCTTTGATGATATTGTCCACACCGCCGTGGGAGCAGCCGCTGAACACCGCCAGTCCCTTTTCCGTCTCAAACACCAGCGTCTGCTCATGGGCGAAGGCATCCGGGAGAAAGCGGCGTCCCTGCCGGACGTATAAATGGTTCTTTTCTCCGAAAACCTTCAGGCCGTCTGTATGGTGCGCCAGCGCGTGTACGCCGGGGAGCAGCTCCTCATGACTGCCGGTATAGCGGAACCGGTCCGCGTATTTCCGTAAAAATCCGTGGGGGATGCCGATGTATTTATGGAAAATCCACCGTTTTCCATAGCAGTTTTCTTTCGCCCCCTGCCGCAGATAAATGGGCGCGTATGTATTGCGGGCAAAGAACGCCGCCAGACCGCCTGCGTGGTCGTAGTGGGCATGGGACAGAACGCCCAGCTCCACCGCGTTCAGGTCGATGCCCAGCTTGCCGGCATTCTGTGCAAACCGTTCCGTCGCGCCGGTGTCCAGAAGAATTTTGTGTCCGTCATAGTCGATATGGATGGCCAGTCCCCATTCGGCGGCCAGTGCGCCGCTGGTGAGATTGTCGATCAAAACGGTGGCCTTTATCATATACCCTCCTGAAAAAGCCGTGGACAGCAGTTCCCGGTTGTCCCTGCTGTCCGCGCATTTGCTATTCAATATTCGTCCGGTGAATCGGTGCGGATCATAGACGGCATTTCCGGTATTTCCGGCGGGGGCATCCAGCGCCCTGTCTGCGGGCAGTCCATTCCCAGACGGTCCGCCAATTCGTCTGCCAGCTCGCCGGGCAGATTCTCCTGCTCAATTATGGCCGCGAACTGCTGCTTGATCTCGTCGGGCAGATTGTCCAGATTGTCCAATTGCAGCAGCATATCCAGGATCTCCTCCAGACCGCCCTCCAGCGGCTGGTTCACGCCCAGATAGTTCATAAATGAGTCCAGGGCCTCGTCTATCATCGGCAGGTCATCGCACATCCGAATCCGGATGCCGGCCTGTTCGCAGAAGTCCTCCAGCAAAACCTTTGTCCGTTCACTCTGGACGGACAGCATGGCGGGACGGAATCCGCTCTGCAAAAACATCTCCGCAAACTGGTCAACCAGTTCCTCCGGGTTGTCATCATAGTGTTCGGAAAGCTGGGGCGGCAGCACCTGTCCGGATACGGCCAGCAGCATCACCGGGAAGCAGGGCGGTTCCTCCGGACTGTCCTGCATGGGTTCCGGGAAGCGGACTACCTCGCACTCCCAAAACCCCTCTTTTTTCAGCCGTCTCAGTTTTGCGGCGGCAATATCGTTGACATAGGCGGGCTTCGGATACCGGAACGGCTCCGGCGGGGGGAGCGGGACACTGCTCCAGACGAACCCACCGTCCTTCCGCTCCAGCAGAGGGACGCGGACGGAATCCCCGCTGACCGGCAGCAGGCCCAGGTCTGTTTTCCGGTTTTCCTCCAGACGCCGCGCCACCTCCGCGGCTGCGGACAGCGCTTCACACAGATATGT
>CAMWSZ010000066.1 GCA_947177005.1 uncultured Clostridia bacterium
ACGAGGGCCCCAAGGGCGGCCCCGGTATGCGGGAGATGCTCAACCCCACCTCCGCTATTATGGGTATGGGGCTGGGCGGCAGCGTGGCCCTCATTACCGACGGCCGGTTCAGCGGCGCTACCCGCGGTGCTTGTATTGGACATGTGTCGCCGGAGGCCGCCAGCGGCGGCTTGATCGGCGTGGTGGAGGAGGGCGATATCATCAGTATCGATATCCCCGCCAATAAGCTGGAGCTGAAGGTGGACGCCGCTGTGCTGGAGGCGCGGCTGAAAGCCTGGACTCCCAAGAAAAAAGAGCTGTCCGGTTATCTGAAACGCTATGCCGCGCTGGTCTCCAGCGGCGCGTCGGGAGCGGTTCTGAACTGATATGGAACTGACTGAATTGAGTATCCGCCTGCGGACGCTGTCTGTCTTCCGCAGGCTGCTGTCAGACCCGGTGATCGAGAGCCTGTGTACCTGTCTGGACTGCATGGAGAACGGTTTCCCGCAGATGACGGCGTCGTCTTACGCAGAGTTCGTCTCCCGGCTCTACGCCGCCGGACCCGGCGATTTGGGACTGCATATCCAGCGCGTGGTGGAGGAGGACGAAAACGTCTATATCCGTATGGCCGCACAGGGAAAAGAACCGCCCGAATATATGCGCCGCTGTGTGGAAATTGAGCTGGAGACCCTACAGGGCGCGGCAGATTTGTCACCCTGGATGCTCCAGCTTGGACTGGAGGGCATTCCCCTGCCCGATTTCGGTACGACGCCCGTGAATTTGGCTGACTGCTACCGGAAACGTCTGGAAAATATCGGGCAGTTCGGGTACGGCATCTATGCCCGCAGCCATATGTTTTATCTGAACGCCCAAGGTCATATTGTACCGGTCCTGCACCCGGATTCCACAATGCTCCGCGATCTTGTGGATTACAAACGGGAGCAGCAGATCATTTGGGACAACACCAAGGCGCTCTTGGCCGGAAAGCCCGCCGCCAATATCCTGTTGACTGGCGACGCGGGCACCGGCAAATCGTCTACCGTCAAGGCCGTCGTCAACGAGCTGTACCGGGAGGGCCTGCGCATTCTGGAGATTCGAAAGGAACAGCTCCATGATATCCCCAGAATTTTGGACGAATTGTCCGTTAATCCTCTAAAATTTATCCTATTTATTGACGATCTGTCCTTCCAGAAGGATGACGGCAACTACAGCTCCCTGAAAGCCGTGCTGGAGGGATCTGTGTCGGCAAAGTCGCAGAATGTGGTCATCTATGCCACCAGCAACCGGCGGCATCTGGTGAAGGAATCATTCTCCGACCGGGAGGGCGACGATATCCACCGCAACGACACAATGCAGGAAATTTTGTCGCTGTCAGAACGGTTTGGCATTCATATTACCTTTCAAAAGCCCAATAAGGCTACCTATCTGGATATCGTGCATCATCTGGCCGATGCGGCGGGCGTGACGCTCAGCCGGGACGAGCTGGACGCACTGGCCGAACGCTTCGCCCTGGGACGCGGCGGACGGTCCGCACGGGCGGCGCGGCAGTTTATCGACAATCTGAACGCATAATGTGGAAAACTTCAAAAGGGGTGCTGCCCTATGACAGCACCCCTTTTTATTTGTACACGCGGCAGATGGTCCGCCAAGGCTTGTAACCGCTCTGTGTGCGGTGTCCGCTCCTTCGTCCGTATTCTGACTCACCACTATTGTCCAGCCTTCAGAAGCTGATAAATGCCGCCGCTGATCTCACTGCATACAGCGTAAATCCCCCGGCTGTCCTTTGTGCCGCGGGCTCCTGTTGTCAGCACTACTACGCCGTCGCCCGTATCGGGGTCATAGGAAAACAAATTGTAGACGCCGTAGGCGCTGCCGGTATGGTAATAGATCCGGCTGCGGCCATAGAGCCCGTCCTGTGACCGGAGGGGCAATGCCTGATCTGTACCGTCGGGCAGGCGGGTCCGGTCCTCCATTAGCTCTACAGACTCCGCTTGCATCAAACGCACCCCCTCATAACAGCCGTCACTGGCCAGAAGCGCCGCCATTTTTGCCAAGTCCACCGCGCTGGCCGTCAGACCGCCCGCGAAAAATGCGCCGCTCTGTCCGGGAGCGGAGGCACGGGTATAACCTTTCTGCCGGGATGCGGTGAGACCGGCTGTCCCGTCCTCACGGTACACCGTCGCCAGCAGGTCTGTATTTTTAATACAGCCGCCGTTAAAGGACGCATCGATCTCCATGATGTTCCATAGATGCTCTCTCATAACCGTATCCAGATATTTGCCGGAGGCCAGCTCCAGCGTCATACCCAATACGGCGAAGCCGTAGTTGTTATAGCCCCACGAACCGGCCTCCCCAGGCGTCCCGGATGTGAAGCTGATAGGGCTGCCCAACTGCGCTCTGACCGCACTGTAAGTTGTTGAGAGGCCCTCAAAATCTTTAATGGTGGAGGTATGGGTCAGCAGGCTGCGGACAGTGACTGGTACGCCGGGATGACTGAGATTCTGAATACTGACGCCCCAATACGCGCTGATATCCCGGTCCAGATCAATAAACCCCTCTTCCCGCAGCAGCATCGCCGCCATTCCCACCGCCACCTTTGACAAGGACGCAGAGCGTATCTTATGTTCCGGCGTCATGGCCTCACTGCCTTCTTCCGCCCAGCCATATGTATAGCTGTCCGTAACGCGGCCATTTTCCACAACCGCCGCCTGTATCCCAACCGCTCCATATTTTGCGGCGGTTTTGTTGATAAGCTGCTGTATCCGCTTATGGCTGATTTGGCTGACGCTGGCCGGTATTTTCTCAATCATACCGTTTGCCAGCTCCACCGCAACGGTCTCCTCTGTACGATAAGCAGTCAGGGCGGTCAGCACCTGCGCCAACTGGGCGCGGGTGACTGGCAGGCCGGGATGAATGGTGCCGGACACCATGCAGGAAAAAAGACCCTTCTCTAACAACCAGGCCAGCGGCAGCCGGGCATCGTTCGGGACAGCGTCTCCGTCGGTATAGGCGGCCAGCCGTTCGTCGTGGGCACCCTCCCCCTCAGGAGCTGCAAAACTGTAGAGCAGCGCCGCCAACCGGGCGCGCGTGACTGGCTCCAGTGCGTCCAGACGGCCGGTTTCACTGTCCGTGATGATATCCGCACTGTACGCCCAAGATACCGCGTCAACATACCAGGAATCAGCCGCAACATCGGTATACAGGTCCTTATAAACGGGAGCAGGTTCGCCGCTGATGCTGTGGAGCGCAGTCAGAACGGTGGCCAGCGGCACCCAGTCGTCCGGACGGAAACAGTCACTGTCGATGCCTGAGAGGATGTCCTCATGCGCAACGTAGGAAATACAGTCCGCAGCGGCGGACGACGGCGAAACATCCGTAAAAGTGACGGTCCGGATCTCCTCCAATGTTAAAGGGGATTCCGAAACGTTTTCTCCCGCCTCTTTTGTTTTATTAACGGCTGGGGTATCCGGTTTATTATTCGACAAAAATCCTGTTTCCAGAACAATCGCCGCCGCTGCACAGCACAGCAGCGCAAAGGCTACCAATACACGCTTCATAACCGCAGTTCCTCTGTTTCCCGTTATTTTTCTACAGAAGTATAGTCCTTTTTTTAGACAATGTCAAATCCCTCCTCTGTATAGCGGACATTTGATTCTTTCCACATACGTCCGGCATTATGGGGAAAAATAACAGTATTTCTTAAATAATTGACTGCTTTTTCGGCTTAATATAATATGTTTTTCAACAAATTGCCGCCAGAATGTGGAAAACCAATGCAAGGTTCCGGCTTTCGCTGGGATCTGCTTTTTCTTTTCCTCCTCCGTATGACCGCGCCCGTTCCAGGCCCTGTTTACACATTCGTTGCTGAGAATGTGTAAAAGTTTCTGCTGAGGGCATACTGTTATTGGATTTTGCAGCGCTCTGAAAAATTTTTAAGGGCTGTTTTCAACAATTTACTTCAACTTTGTGCAAAAACCTGCAAGCCCTGTCAGGCGGGCAGTTTGGGAAAGGATGAAAAGCTATGTACGATAACCGGTTTACGCCGCGGGCCCAAAACGCTCTGCGGCTGGCGCAGGAATCCGCGGAGGAACTGGGACACAGCTATGTGGGCAGCGAACACCTGCTGCTGGGTTTGCTGGGCGAGGAGGACGGCGCCGCACACCGCTGTCTGACAGAACAGGCCGTCACTAGAGAACGAGCACGGGACGTTATTATTCGCATTATCGGCGCCGGTCTGCCGGGACTGGCTCCGCCCCAGGGACTGACTCCCCGGGCAAAACGTGTCATTGAAAACGCCGTAGGAGAATCGGTCCGGACGGGAAGCGGCTATGTGGGGACCGAGCATCTGCTGCTGGGTATCCTGCGGGAAAACGGTACAATGGCGGTGCGCGTTCTCCAGACGCTGGGCGCGGACCCCAAAAAATTGCAGGCCGCACTCCTGCAAAAAATGAGCGTCCCCCACGCCCTGCCCCGGCAGGGCCGCCTCGCCGAACCGCCTAAAACAGCGCTGACCGTACAGGCCAACTATGCCCCCATGTCGAAAGCGCTGGAGCAGTTTACCCGGAGCCTGAACGCGCTGGCGGCAAAAGGCCGGCTGGACCCCGTCATCGGCCGGGAACAGGAAATTAACCGGACGATCCGTATTCTCTCGCGCCGGACAAAAAATAATCCGGTGCTGACCGGCGAGCCGGGCGTCGGAAAAACCGCCGTCGCCGAAGGGTTGGCACAGAGAATCGTTTCCGGCGACGTGCCGGAGGAGCTGCTGGGAAAAAATATCCTATCCATTGACCTGCCCGCCATGCTGGCCGGTACCAAATACCGGGGAGAGTTTGAGGAACGGGTCAAAAATGCCCTGGCGGAAATCCGGCGTATGGGCAACGTGATTCTTTTTATTGACGAACTGCATACAATCGTCGGCGCGGGCAGCGCGGAGGGGGCCGTCGATGCGGCTAATATCCTGAAGCCCGCTTTGAGCCGTTCCGAAATCCGCGTCATCGGCGCGACTACCAGAGATGAGTACCGCCGGTATATCGAAAAGGACGCCGCCCTTGAACGCCGGTTTCAGCCGGTGGCGGTGGATGAGCCGGACCCGGAAACCTCCGTGCAGATCCTGCTGGGGTTAAGAGATAAATATGAAGCCCACCATAAACTGTCAATTACTGACGAAGCAGTGGAGGCCGCCGTGCAGCTGAGCCGCCGGTATCTGCCGGACCGCTTTCTTCCGGACAAGGCCATTGATTTAATGGACGAGGCTTGCAGCAGAGTCCGTATGGAATGCGAAACACAGACGCCGGATCTCAAAAATCTGGAGGAACGTCTGGGCAACGTGAGACGGGAAAAAGCGGAGGCAATTGCTGGAGAAGATTTCGAGAAGGCCGCGCAGCTAAGGGATGTGGAGGAGGATTTTTGCAGACAGCTCAAGGAGGAAAAAGTCCGCTGGTCCAACGGCCGTTCCGAAGATCTGATTGCCGTCACCGCCGAAGATGTCGCTGCCGTCACCGCCGAGTGGACCGGCATCCCGCTGTTTAAGCTTACCGAGGACGAGGGACAAAAGCTGCTTCACCTGGAAGCCGAACTAAAACGCAGAGTCGTCGGGCAGGACGAAGCCGTTGCCGCAATCGCAGGCGCGATCCGCCGGGGACGTGTGGGACTCAAAGAACCAAACCGCCCTATCGGAAGTTTTTTGCTGCTGGGCCCCACCGGCGTCGGAAAAACAGAGCTGTGCCGGGCATTGGCGGAGGCGATGTTTGGACAGGAGGACGCTATAATCCGAATCGATATGTCCGAATATGCAGAGGGACACACCGCCAGCAGATTAGTTGGGTCGCCGCCCGGCTACGTGGGCCACGAGGAGGGCGGTCCGCTGACCGAAAAAGTACGCCGTAAGCCCTATTCCGTCGTTCTCTTTGACGAAATGGAAAAAGCACATCAGGAGGTATGGAACCTGCTGCTGCAAATTCTGGAGGACGGAAGCCTAACCGATAGTCACGGCAAAAAAGCGGATTTCAAAAATACTGTCATTGTCATGACCAGCAATGTGGGCGCTCAGCAAATCACCAAAACAACACCGCTGGGTTTTGCTGGAAACGAGAACAGCGCCGGAGAACGGCAGGAACGTATCCGGCGGTCCGTAACGGATGAGCTGCGCCGGACATTCCGTCCGGAATTTTTGAACCGAATCGACGACACCATTGTCTTCCGGCAGCTGACTGAAGAGGATCTGTGCGAAATCACCCGGAGACTGCTCCGGCAAACCGGCCAGCGGGTCGAATCACTGGGCTTAAAATTCCATGCGGAGGAAGACGCAGCCGCCTGTCTGGCCCGTGAGGGCTATGATCCCGCAAACGGCGCGCGTCCGCTGCGGCGCAAAATCCATGCTTATGTGGAAAACCCAATCGCTGAGGGCGTATTGGCAGGAACGTTTACCGCCGGAGACCGCCTGGTCCTTTGCCTGGAGGAAAATAAACCGGTCATCAGAAAAGAAAAAACAGCATAAAATTAAGCGGCTTCGTTTCTGCGGAGCCGCTGCACATTTCTTTATTAACAATTCCTTACTTGCTATTACGACCAAAATAGGGTAAACTACCGGTAAGAGCCGCCTGACGGCCCCTTATCCCAAATTATTCAATAGTAAAGAAAGGAGTTAAAAATGCCATTTTCCGGTTCAGATGCCGGCGGCTTTCAATGGGACGGATTCGACAGCGGCGCTCCCTCCCAAAGCCGTCCGCAAAAACAGAAGAAACAACGCAAGTCTGTCAACAACCCCGCCGCCCGCGTCCTCATCAATCTGCTGGCCGTCTTAATCATCGGAGGCGTCTACTTCTATCTGGAGCTCCCTCCCCTCAATCTGCAATCCCCTGACTTCTACGCTTTCGGTCTGCTGCTGTGCGGAACCTACTGTATCGCAGCTATCATCACGTCCGGATTTCAGGGACAAGGCATCAAAAACTACTTCAAATTCCTGAAAAAACAGTGCGCTATTCCATTTTTCCTGGCCCTGCTGCTTATGATAACCGCCCTCGCCGGTACGGCAGCCGGCAGCGTCATTTTCAGAGCAGGTGCTTATGCAAAGCTCCTGCCTGTTGAACCCGGAGATTTCGCCGCAGAAGTGATGGAGATCTCCTATGACCAGATCCCTATGCTGGACCGCGACTCCGCCGAACGGTTGGGTGACCGAAAACTTGGCGAACTAAGCGATATGGTCAGTCAATTTGAAGTGGTGGACGACTACACGCAAATCAACTATAAAGGACGGCCAGTCAGAATTGCCACCCTGATGTATGCAGATATCATCAAATGGTTCACCAACCGCTCCGACGGCCTGCCCGCTTATCTTATCATCGACATGGTAACACAAAACGTGGAACTGGTCCGCCTGCAAGAAGGCATTAAATATACGACCGCCGAACACTTGGGCCGCAACCTGTACCGTCATCTCCGGTTCCACTATCCGTCCTATCTGTTTTCCCAGCCGGTCATGGAAATCGATGAAAACGGAACACCCTTCTGGATCTGTCCCAGACTGGTCCGAACCATTGGTCTGTTCGGCGGTACGGACGTGAAAGGCGCTGTGCTGGTTAACGCCATTACCGGGGAAAGTCAATACTATGAAGAAGTCCCCTCCTGGGTTGACAACCTCTATTCCGCCAGCCTGATCCTACAGCAGTATAACTACTACGGTTTATATCACAACGGCTTCTTTAACTCACTCTTCGGCCAGCGCGATGTCACGATCACCACAGAAGGCTATAACTATATCGCCTTGGGCGACGATGTCTATGTGTACACCGGAATCACATCCACCGGAGGAGATCAATCCAATATCGGTTTCCTGCTCACCAACCAGCGAACCAAAGAAAGCAAATTCTATTCCTGCGCCGGTGCCACGGAATTGTCCGCCAAGGCCAGCGCAGAAGGCGAACTGCAAAACCTAAAGTACACCGCTACCTTCCCCCTGCTGTTAAATACCGGCGGCCAGCCTACGTATTTTATGGCAATGAAGGACGCCGCGCAATTAGTCAAAAAATACGCAATGGTCAGCGTTCAGCAATACCAAATCGTCGCTACCGGCGATACCGTCGCAGAATGTGAAAAAAATTACGTGGCTATGCTCAATCAAAACGGTATCTCCACCGGCAACGGCGGTACAGAGACCGCAGAGGGAACTATCTCAGACATTCGAAGCACCGTCATCAACGGAAATACGATCTATTATATCCGTCTCATCGGAGGCAATCAGTATTACTCCATCAGCGCTACCGACTGCCCCATGGCTGTCATCCTGAATAACGGCGATCAAGTTTCCATTTCCTATCATACGGGAGAAAATCAGATTATAAGCGCAACAGCCGTTGAACTGCGTCCCGGCAATGCGTAACACAGAAAAAGCCACCCCTGAAATAAGGGGTGGTTTTCTGTCAGTTCATTTGGTTCAGCTTTAAGGTCATGGCGCTCTTTTTATGAGCGGCATTATTCTTATGCAGAATACCCTTGGCGGCTGCTTTATCCACGGCCTTCACCGCTACTTTGTATGCGCCCTCGGCCTCGGTGCGATTGCCATCTGCGGCAGCAGCCTCAAATTTCTTCATCGCAGTCTTCATCGCAGACCTCTCAGCCTTATTGCGGGCGTTACGGACTTTTGCCACCAGCACGCGCTTCTTAGCGGACTTAATATTCGGCAAACCAAACACCTCCTCCAATGAGAGCTATGGGAACATCCCCACGCAGAACTGTATTTTATCACAATTCCTTTCCAATTGCAAGCTTTTTTTTCTTATATTTTACATATTTTTCTGACACAGTGGAAAAATAATCCGGAATCAAAAAAGAATCGTAAAATTCAGTAATTTCAACAAGGAGCATCACACAAGTTATGTCTGCCATACGAACCGATCTTGCCATGGAAGCACACGCTTACTGGAAAGAAAATGCCGAAAAAACAGCCTCACTAAAGGGCGTCTCAGCCTCAGAAAAAATACTGAACAACTATCCCCTCACACAAGTAGAAATACTGGACAACTATGGAGAAAAAGCATTAGGTAAACCAAAAGGGATCTATTTAACTCTGGATATCACTAACTATTGGAAACGAACAGAAACCGCATTTGACAGGGCCACCAATGCAGTCGCCCAAATACTGAAGCCTATCCTACCGGAAAAAGGCCCAATACTAATTGCAGGACTAGGAAACCAAGCAATGACGCCAGACGCTTTAGGACCAAACTGCCTGACTCATTTGCTAATTACACGACATCTAAAAGAAGTATTACCCGATTTTCGAGAAGTCGCCGCGCTAAGCGGAGGCGTACTTGGCACGACCGGTTTAGAAGCCGCAGAATGGGTGAAAGGCGTTACCGAACATGTCAAACCAGCTGCCATCATCCTAATCGATGCCCTCGCCGCCCGCGAATTAAACCGGCTCTGCAATTCCATCCAAATCGCCGACACTGGCCTGATCCCCGGCAGCGGAATCGGCAACCACCGTTTGGCTCTGAATCAAGCAAACCTGAAAGTCCCCGTCATATCCATTGGAATCCCAACCGTTGTCGATATTCAAACAATTATACACGATATCACCGGTAAAAATATAAATAACTCACAAAAAGGTTTCTTTGTTACACCAGATTCCATTGACTTGAAAATCAAAGAACTCGCTAAAATCCTTGGGTATGGCATCAATCTCGCACTGCAACCGCAACTCTCTACAAAAGATTTAAACGCTCTGCTTTGCTGAAAAACAGTGTACCAACCATTTAACCCCAACAGTCAACTGGATTTTTATAGTCTACTCACCACTCCGTTTTCTGAACTATTTCTCCCTTTTATAAAAACCTCAAAATCATAAATATTAGAATAAGTATTTGTTGCATTTCTGTTCGACTTCTGTTATACTATTTCTGTATCTTTTGACTAAAGAGAAAGGGAGAGCTTCTATGCAATCTGTTTCCGATATCTGGTCCATGATTCTGACCAGACTCCGTGACGATTTGTCGGAAACCACTATCAAAACCTGGTTCGATGATACCACGGTCGTCGCTTTGGAAGGTAATAACCTGGTACTGCACTGCCCAAACACCTTCAAACGCACAAATATCCAAGACCGATTCCTCCCAAACATCGAGGCCAGTCTAAAAGATATCTTTTCCTCCGACATGACCGTCAAACTGCTGGATGACGCCGGATTGACCAGCTACCAAAATCAAGAAGAACAAAAACCCCTCTCCCTTATGGAAAGCGGTGAATTTACCTTCGATACCTTCGTTATCGGCCCATCCAACCGGCTAGCCTGCTCCGCTGCACGCGCCGTCGCCGACGCACCCGCCCAACACTACAACCCGCTGTTTATCTACGGCGACTCCGGCCTCGGCAAAACCCATCTGCTCTATGCCATCGCGCATGTCATTCAGCAGAAAAACCCTGAATTCCGCATCCTGTATATCAAAGGCGACGAGTTTATCAA
>CAMWSZ010000067.1 GCA_947177005.1 uncultured Clostridia bacterium
CGGTATGAGACCGAGCTGCTGCGGCTGACCGATAAAAGTATATACGAAATTTTGCGGACGAAAATGACAGGAGGAATCGGCCATGAAAAATGACCGGCAATCTAAAATCCTTGAGATTATCGAGCGGGAGCCAATCGATACCCAGGAGCAATTGCAGCAGCGCTTGCAGGAACAGGGAATTACCTGTACGCAGGCCACCATTTCCAGAGATATCAAGCAGCTGCATCTCATTAAAGAGCCTATGGGACAGGGCCGCTACCGGTATTCGGTGTCCAGCCAGCGCAGCAGGCTCAATATGGCGGACAAGCTCAGAACCATTTTCCGGGAAAGTATTGTAGGCGTGGACTATGCACAGAATATTGTGGTGATCAAGACAATGGCCGGTCTGGCAAACGCCGCCGCCGCCGCTCTGGACAGTATGAATATCTCGTATATGGTGGGCAGCCTGGCCGGGGATGACACCGCAATGCTGGTTATGCGGGATACAGATTCGGCGCGCAGCTTCTGCGAGGAGATTCACGAGATGCTGAAATAAGGAGAATTGTAGCTATGTTGCAGCTTCTTCATATTGAGAATATTGCCGTTATCGACGAGGCGGACATCACCTTTGAACCGGGCTTTATCGCCCTGACCGGCGAGACAGGCGCGGGAAAAAGTATCGTGATCGACGCCATGGGCGCGGTCCTGGGACAGCGAACCAGCCGGGACCTGATCCGTACCGGCGCGCCGAAATCCTTTGTCAGCGCCCTGTTTACCGGCGTGCCCGCCCTGCCCGCGCTGGCGGAGTGCGGTTTGACAACGGATGAGGGCGAGCTGCTGCTCCAGCGGGAGATCTTCGCCGACGGCAAAAACGCCTGCCGGGTGGGCGGACGGCCCGTGACCGTGGCGCAGCTGCGGCGGATTGGAAACGCCCTGCTCAATATCCACGGCCAGCACGACGGCCAGCAGCTCCTTGACGAGGACCAGCACGGCGCGTATCTGGACAGCTTCGGCCGCGTGGACGGCACCCTGACCGCTTACCGGGAACGCTATGACGCCATGGAGGCCATGCGGAAAAAATACAAAGCCCTGCAAATGGATGAGGCCGAAAAGGAACGCCGTGTGGACAGCCTTAACTTTCAGATCAACGAGCTGGAACGTGCCCGCCTGAAAGCCGGTGAGGAGGAGGAGCTGCTCCAGCGCAGAAACCTGCTGCGCAACAGCGAAAAATTCATGTCCGCCATTCAGGGTGCGCTCTGGAGCCTCAACGGCGGCGACGAGGGCGGCGGTGCGCTGGCCCTGCTGAGCGAGGCCGTCAGCGCACTGGGCGGCGCGAGAAATCTGGACAGCCAGTTCGGGCAGCTCTATGACCGTCTGGACGGCCTCTACTCCGAGGTCTACGACGTGGCCGAGACGGTGCGGGATCTGGAATCCACCTTCGATTTCAGCCCCCAGGAGCTGGATGAATTGGAGGGCCGGGCAGACCTGCTGTACCGTCTGAAGAAAAAATACGGGTCCTCTGTGGAGGAGATGCTGGAATATCTGGAGCAGAGAAAAGAAGAGCTGGACCAGATTACCTTTGCCGCCGATACCGCCGCAAGGTTGGAAAAGGATCTGAAAAAAGCCCGCGGACTGGTGGAAAAGGCCGCGAAAAAGCTGTCCGAGGTGCGGAAGGAAGCCGCCGCAGAGCTGGAGGCCCGCATCCAGGACGAGCTCCGGCAGCTGGATATGCCGAAGGTGCGGTTCGCTATCTGCTTCTCCGAAAAGGAGCCCGACGCCACAGGAATGGATGTGGTGCGGTTTTTGATGGCCGCCAACGTGGGCGAGGAGCTGCGGCCGATTCAGAAGGTCGCCTCCGGCGGCGAGCTGGCCCGTATCATGCTGGCCCTGAAAAACGTGCTGGCGGAAAACGAAACCATTGGGACGCTGGTCTTTGACGAGGTGGATACCGGCGTCAGCGGACGCGCCGCTCAGAAGGTCGCCGAAAAACTGGCTCAGGTCAGCCGCTGTAAACAGGTGCTGTGCGTGACCCACCTGCCCCAGCTGGCCGCAATGGCCGATATCCATTTCTCCGTGGAAAAGGGCGAACGGGACGGCCGGACCTATACCCGCGTCGTGAAACTGGACCGGGAGCGCCGCAAACAGGAGCTTGCCCGGCTCACCGGCGGAACTAAAATTACCAGCGCTATGCTGGAGGGCGCGGACGAACTCATCAGCGCGGCGGATGAGTACAAAGGGAGCCTGTAATGGACAATATCGGACGGTTAAAATCGTATCTTCTGGACATCTATCCTGTCCGCAGGTCCGCGCAGCAAAAAGCCGCTTTTCGCAAATGGCTGCTGTCTGAGCTGAAAAAAGCCGGGTGGAAAGCTCATGAGGAGACCTGCGGGAAATGGAACGGCAGTGTGAACGTCATCGCCGGGGACCCGGAACAGGCCGCCGTCTTCCTCTGTGCTCACTACGATACCGGTTCACGAATGCCGGTTCCGGACTTCGTTTCCCCTACCAATGTGCTGGCCCATGTGATCTATCATCTGACGGTGGCACTGGTGCTGATTCTTCTGATTTTCGGGGTATCGCTGGCGGTGTGCTTTCCGCTGAACCAGCCGGGCCTGATGCTGCCTCTATTTTTGATTCTGGCGCTGTTTGCACTGTGGGTATGCGCCTACGGTCCGGCAAACAAGTGCAATGCAAACAGCAGCACCTCCGGTGTGCTGGCGCTGCTCTGTACGGCCTGGGCCGTAGGCGGCAATAAGCGGATTTGCTTCGTATTTTTCGACAACAATGGAAAAAATATGCTGGGCGCGTCCGGGTTTCGGAAAAAGCACCCGAACAGCAATAACGTGCCGGTTCTGTATTTCGACTGCGTGGGAGACGGTGAAAATCTGCTGCTGATTCCCTCCAAGTACAGCCGCTGGGATGCGGATCTGACACAGGCGTTGGAGGAGGCGTTTCCGGATTCGGAGCAGGTTCATCCGAAACTGCTGCTGAAGGGCTTGCAGTACTATCCCTCGGATCAAAGGCGGTTTCGGTTTCATGTGGCGGTGTGCGCCTGCCACTATCTGGCCGGGCTGGGACACTATATTCCCCGGCTGCGGACCAGTCGGGATACCGTGCTGAACGAGAAAAATATTGCGTATATTGCCGGGAGTACGGCACGGTTTCTGCCGCTGTATCTGGAGCAGGTCAAAGAGTGAGGTGTCCCTCCTATTTTTTCTTGATTTTTGGCCGTATCCCGGCTACAATAGCGCTAATATATACTGGGAGATGATTCTCCCAAAGAAGAAAGGATTCCTATGGCAGCTGCGTTTATTGATAAAGCGAAAATAACGGTCCGGGCCGGGGACGGCGGCAATGGCTGCGTCTCCTTTCACCGGGAAAAATATATTGCCGCCGGTGGTCCTGACGGCGGCGACGGCGGCAATGGCGGCAGTATTATCCTGCAAGTTGACGACAACCTCTCTACCCTGATGGATTTCCGGTATAAACGGAAATATACCGCGGAAAACGGCGTGGACGGTATGGGCCAGCGGCGCAGCGGTAAGGACGGAAAGCCGCTGGTCATCCGTGTCCCCCGCGGAACGCTGGTCCGGGACGCTGAAACCAATGAGATCATTCAGGATATGTCCGGCGATGAGCCGTATGTCCTCTGCCGGGGCGGAAAGGGCGGCTGGGGCAATACCCATTTCGCCACGCCCACCCGTCAGGCCCCGCGGTTCGCCAAGAGCGGCCTGCCCGGTGAGAGCCTTGACATCGTTCTCGAGCTGAAATTATTGGCCGACGTGGGACTGATCGGCTTCCCGAACGTGGGAAAGTCCACACTGCTCAGTGTGGTCAGCCGGGCCCGGCCGAAAATCGCCAACTACCATTTTACTACCCTGTACCCTAATCTCGGTGTTGTCTATGTGGACGAGGGCGTCAGCTTTGTCATGGCCGATATCCCGGGCATCATTGAGGGCGCCAGCGAGGGTGCAGGACTGGGCCACGATTTTTTGCGGCATATCGACCGCTGCCGCCTGCTGGTACATGTGGTGGACGTGTCCGGCTGTGAGGGACGGGACCCTGTGGCCGATTTTGACGCTATCAACCGGGAGCTGAAACAGTACAGTCCGGAGCTGGCGGAGAGGCCGCAGATTGTCGTGGCCAACAAGTCCGACATCATGCCGGACGATTCCCTCTTGAACGCCCTGCGGGAGCATGTGGACGCGCTGGGATACCCGCTGTATGTGATCTCCGCCGCCGCGCATCAGGGGACGCGGGAACTGGTAGGCGTAGTAGCGAACCGCCTGCGGGAACTGCCGCCGGTGGCGGTCTATGAGGCCAATTATGTGAAGCGTCCGCCTAAAGTGGACATGAGCGAACCCCTGGAGATCACCGTGGAGGACAATGTTTACAGCATTGAAGGGCCCTGGCTCCAAAGGCTCATCGCCAACACCAATTTCGGCGACTACGAGAGCCGCAACTGGTTCGACCGGATGCTGCGGGAAAGCGGCCTGTTCGACCGGCTGGACGCAATGGGCATTAAAGACGGAGACTTGGTGTCCATGTACAATCTTGAGTTTGAGTACCAGCATTGAAAGGGAAGTATACGGTATCCGGTCTGGATACAGAAACCGGGGGCTGGGAAAAAGTTCCTGGCCCTTCTGTTGGAGGAAAGCAGAAAAATCGGTCTGGACCGGGTGCTGGTGACCGTTCAGAATCAGAATATCCCGTCGATCCGCGCCGCGCTGGCCAACGGCGGCAAAATCGAAAAGATCTCGGAAATCAAGCACTATATCTGGCTGGAAACATAGCAGAAAAGTTCTGCGAAATCTGTTTGCACAGGTTTGGCAGAACTTTTTTATTGCTGTTTCTGTTCCCGCGGACTGCATCCGTACACCGAACGAAACGCCCGCAGAAATACGGAGTAATCCCCAAAGCCCGCTTCCTCCGCGGCCTTCAGCACCGGCACCCCCTCCCGGATGCGTTCCGCCGCCTGTTGGATGCGCTTCTGCCGGATGTATTGATGAACCGTGCAGCCGCAGGCCGCCTTGAAACGGTGCATCAAATAGTAGCGGCTGAGATAGAAGGTGCGGGAGAGCCGGTCAATGGAGAGCTCCTCATTGAGATGTCCGCGGATGTACTGCGTGACCTCCTCCATTTTCGGGTCCGAACGGCTCACGCCCTCCTCCGGCGGCGACAGCATGTCTCGATTCAGGGCGATCATCAGCTGCACCACGCAGGTATCCGCCATTAAATCCGCGCCGAATTCCGTACTGGAGGAGGCGTCGCGGATGCGGCCGAAGAGGGCGCGGTACTGTTCGCACGCCTCCCCCCGGGGACGGCACAGGTGAAAATCCTGCCGGGCGGCCAAGGTGAAGCAGGCGGCAAGGTCCGTATCGCCGGTGCTGTGCCGGGACAGAAAATCCCGGTTAATCCACAGCACCATTCGCTCATAGACCCGGTTCGCGCCGATGACCGGCAGATGAATCATGCTGCGGCCTACCAACAGGATGTCCAGGGGCTGGAGTCGGTAGCTTTTGCCCTCGATTTTGTATTCCGTATTCCCGGAGAGATGAAACACCAGCTTGTCAAATTCGTGGTAGTGGTAGTCCAGCTTCACCGCCCGGCTGTCGCGCAGGTGGAAGAGGCGGTAGTCCTCCCGAAGATACCCCCGTTTCCCGATCTCGCTGCGGTCCAGCATGCTTTCACCACCCCCTCTCTTACTGACTCCGCCCCTTTCTAAATATCCGGCGGCATGGATAGAGCAGAGGGACCGGTCAGATCCGGTCCCCCATACTGTCAGTCTCCCATGGGCGCGCCGCAGTGGGGACAGAATTTGCTGTCGCTGATCTTGCCGCAGACCGGACAGACCTTGCCCACTTCCTCTGGATCGCTGTCGCCTCCGCCGCGCTCGTCGCGTTCGGCCTGGAGGGCCGTGATCCTCTCCTGCAGCTCCTTGACCGCGCTCATCACATCTGCGATATCCGCGGGCACCTCGCCGTTATACTCATTGGCATACCACTGGCCGATCTCGCGGTAGCGTTTATCCAGCTCGCGCTTTTCCTTCAGAATTTCCGCCGACAGTTTTGCTGTATCCGCGGCTTCCTTCGCCCTTTCAGAGGCGGCGCCTGCTACGTTTTTCGCTTTTTGCGTCAGCTCGTCAAAAAAGCTCATGCAATGATCTCCTTTCAATTTTTGCGCTGCTTTTCGCTCCCCCTATTATACAGCCATTTACGTTTTTCTGCAAGTACATTTTCGGTGCGCTCTCTCTTTGCACAAAAAATTCATATTTAGAGACCGTCTCTCCGGGATGCCTTTGCCGTTTTGGGAAGGTCTCTTTTTGCACCCGCCTCAGGCGGCGCACCGCAGTACCGGCTGGAGCTGCCGTCCCTCCAGCGCCGCCCGGACCGTCTCCCCGATCAGGGAGAAATCCGCCATTAAAGAACAGGGCTTATGTTCGGCGTCGTCCTGCCCGAACGGAACAAAATAGTAATTTTTCCTTACCAGCAACTCACCCAGATTCCGGGCGGTTCCGCTCAGGCCGTCGTTGGATGCCACCGCCAGTACGACAGGCCGGTCGTTGCGCAGATGCGCCTTTGCGGCCATTGTCACGGTGGTATCCGTGATACCGCAGGCCAGTTTCCCTAATGTATTGCCTGTGCAGGGCGCGATCACCAGTACATCCAACAGCTTTTTCGGACCAATTGGCTCCGCCTCCTGGATGCTGCTGATGACCGTATGTCCGGTCATCTTCTCCACAGAGGAGAGCAGCGCCTCCGCCGTGCCGAACCGGGTGTCCGTGGAGCGGCACACGCCGGAGACAATCGGGATGACCGTCTCATACTCTCCGCACAGTTTCTCCAGCTCTTTCAGCACCTTTGCGTGGGTGCAGAAGGAACCGCATATCGCAAATCCCACTCGTTCTGTTTTCAAATGGGTTCACCTCGTTCTTCCAATATGTGATAGATGCTGTCCCGGATCGCGGCGGCGGCGGTACGGGGCGCCGTTTTGCCCGGCAGTCCCGGCGCACAGATCACCTGACGGCCCAGCGCTTTGGCGGCGGTCTGGTCGAACCCGCCGGGCGCCGAGGCCAGATCCAGCAGTACGCAGTCCTCCCGCGTCTCACGAAGCCGGTTGGCATCGAACAGGAGGGCGGGCACCGTATTGAAAATCAGATCATATGCCCCCAGCCGTCCGGACAGGCGGCTGATCTGGACCGTAGAGAAGCCGTGGGCGGCGGCCCAGGCGAAGTCGCTGTATTTCCGCGCCGCTATGGTGACATTTGCCCCCAGTGCCTGAAGGCGTTCAGACAACAGGCGGCCAATCCGTCCGTAGCCGGTCACCAGACAGCGGCTGCCCGACAAAGTATAGTCCGTGGAGGCCATTGCCAATTGCAGAGCCCCCTCCGCGGTGGGGACCGCGTTAGCAATAGGACTGCCGGAAATCAGGGGGAAATTTCGCACAAAGAAATTCCGATTGGGGGCAGGCAGGCAAAATATAAGAGAGAAATTCATATAGTTCTACTGTAGGAAGAATTCTGGAACCGGGACAGAGCGAAAGGAGTCCTCAAGATGACAAACGTGTCTCATCACGCCAGAGAAATATGAGCAGCTTGTATCCTGAACAGCGTCTCCGCGTGGCGGCCTACTGCCGGGTCTCCACAGACAAAGACGATCAGTTGAATTCGCTGGCCGCACAACGGCAGTTTTTCCAGCAATACATCATCGAGCATGCGGGCTGGCAGCTTGTAGCGGTCTGGGCTGACGAGGGCCTGTCCGGTACTTCCGTCAAGCACCGTCCGCAGTTTTCCGAGATGATCCGGCGGGCTTTGGAGGGGGAAATCGACCTCATCATTACGAAAGAAGTCTCCCGTTTTGCCCGCAACACAGTTGATACCCTGCAAATCACCCGGCAGCTCAGGGAAAAGGGCGTAGGCGTGCTTTTTCTGAATGACAACATCGATACCCGCGACAACGACGGCGAGTTCCGTCTGACCATCATGGCCAGCGTGGCCCAGGAGGAGAGCCGGAAAATTTCCGAACGGACCCGTTGGGGCCAGCATCAGGCTATGAAGCGCGGCGTTGTATTCGGCAACAACTCGCTGTATGGCTATACCGTGAAAGACGGCCGGCTCACAATCCGGCCGGAACAGGCAGAAGTTGTACAGTCAGTATACTACAGATTTCTTGTGGACCGCAAGGGCGCCTATACCATTGCCCGCGAACTGACCGAAGCGGAGATTCCGCCGCCCCTGCGTTCCAGCGGCTCATGGTCCTCCACAATGATTCTCAAAATGTTGAAAAACGAGAAATATTGCGGGGATCTGCTGCAAAAAAAGTACAGAACTACGGATTACCTTACCCACCGAAAAATTATCAATGACGGCGCGGAAGAAAAAATCCTCCTGCGGGATCATCATGACGCGATTATCAGCCGCACGCAGTTTGAAGCTGTGCAGGCTGAATTGGCAAAGCGTTCCAAAACAGCGGCAGATAAGAGCAAGTTCTCCGCAAAATACTGGTACTCCGGCAAAGTCCGGTGCAGCGCCTGCGGGAAAAGCTTCATTCTGAAGCGGGCCAAACGTGCCAGCGGAAAAGAGTATAAACGTTTTGTCTGCCGGGGACATCTGGACGCGGCGGTGTCCTGTCAAATGCGTGCTGTTCATGGGGACGTGATCCAAGTCTGCGCCCGGCGTGTTCTTCAGGAGATTGTGCTGGACCGCGAGGCAGTGATTACGGAACTGCTGGACGAAATCCGCGCACTGCGGCAGGCTCAGGCTGGGGACAGCGGCGGTATGGAGAAGCTGCGGCAGGCCATACAGCGTCAGAGGGACCGGAAAGACCGGGCACAGGATGCCTTTCTGGACGGCGGTCTGAGCCGTCAGGATATGCAGCGGCTGACCGCACGATGCGAGGATGAGATGATGCGCCTGCAAACGCAGCTGGCGGAACTGGAAAACCGGCAGTCTGAGCTGGAGTGGGGTGCAGACCGCTATGCCGGGATACGCGCTCTGTTGGAGCGGGAACTGGAGGGCGGTGACGCTGTGCTGGATGAGGTCATTCGGGAAATCCGCGTTTTTCCCGGCCACTTTATCGTGGAGGTAGCGGAACTGCCTGTCCGGTTTCGCGTCCGTGTCGAGGGACGGGGTACGGGACGGAATTATCAGGCCGTTGTTACCGAATGTGTACCAGTGGCCGATGCGGCAGGTACACAGCACTTAGCAGGCGGGGATCAACTGAAGTCAAAGGGGTCATCCGCACTGTAAGCGGGATATCCACTAGTTCTTTGTGGTTTCGCCATACGCATAACGCACAGGCAGGCAGATCAGGGATGGAGCTTTCTCCGGACGATGATCCAGCACAAGATTGACGCAGGTTTCTGCAAGTTCCTCCAGCGGCTGCACAATGGTGGAAGAATCATACTCCAGATCCCCAAAGTTCCTGATTCCGTCGAAACCGATGATCTGGACATCTTCCGGTACACGAACGCCCATCGTTTGAAGCGAACCGCGAATCCGGTGGGCCAGATGATCCGTGACGCAGAAAATACCGTCGAAATCCGGTTTGCCGCCACACATATGTTCCCGGAGAAAATCCTCAAAAACGGAATAGGGCGCACCGTCATTTTCCAGTTTGAAAACACATGGAAGGCCCATTTCCTCACAGGCGTGCAGAAAACCGTCCTTCCGCTTGTCGGGTTCATTGGGGATTCTGGGGCCAACGCGAAAACACGCCAACTGCCTGCCCCCGTTTTCCGCCAGTTTTTTTGCAGCAAGATAGCCGCCGCCGTAATTGTCGCTGGATACACAGGGGATTTTTCCGCCAAAATAGCGGTCAATGGACACACAGGGAATATTCTCCGGCGCGTGCAGCTTGGGATTATAGGAGAGACAGATCACACCGTCTACCATCTGCTGCTCTGCCATCGCCACATAGCGCTGCTCTACCCGCGGTTCACCGTCTGTGGTGTAGAGCAGCATTTTATAATTCCGCGCCATAATCTGGCGGTCAATGCGGTCAACCAGATGCGCAAAAAAGGGATTGGTCAGATTGGGCACCATGACTGCGATCATATTGGTGCGGTTGCTTCGCAGTCCTTTTGCGCAGACATTTACAGAGTAGTCCAGTTTTTTAATCGCTTTTTCAACACGAATCCGGTAGTCTTCCCCCACCGGAATCCCGTTGATTACTTTGGAAACTGTTCCGATTGCCACACCCGCTTCCTGCGCAACATCTTTTATTGTGGCTCCTGATCTTTTGCTTGCCATAAGGTCCCTCCCTTGTACAAACTCCCCCGGAAAACCGGGGGAGTTCAGATTTGCACGAATGGAATGCGCTGCTATTCCCTTGTCCCGGCCGCCAGATATTCTATATACTGCACAACAGCGGACAGCCGCGGACTGTTTGCGATCACGCCAACATATACGGAATCGGTAAAAGCGGCGTCCTCAAACAGCGGG
>CAMWSZ010000068.1 GCA_947177005.1 uncultured Clostridia bacterium
CAGCCACTCTATGTCGGCCTGTTGTTCTGGCTTCTGACCGTATTTCGACATAAACCTCACCAAAAGCTGCGTGAATTCCTGTACGCCGCTGCCATTCCGTTCGGTTTCCATAGTTGTTCCCCTCTTTTACGTAGATGCGTTTTTGAATTTGCGGCTTTTATATTCCCGCTCCATCTTTTCTATCGGCTCTTTCATGATTTCAGATAAGCTGTGCGTACTCCTGACCGCACAGAGAATATCCTCGGTTGTCAAATGCTCCTGTCCGCCTGCAAAGGCAGCTTCCACGCCCTCCCGGACAACGCCCTCAATATCCGCGCCGCTGTACCCCTCGGTTTTCTCCACAAGCCGGCCGATGTCGATGGACGGCAAATCTTGAGGACGGCGCTTTCCAAGATGGATTTCAAAAATTTTCCTGCGTTCTGTGCTGTTCGGCAGGCCGACATAAAAAATTTCGTCAAACCGTCCTTTGCGCATCAGTTCCGGCGGCAATTTCGTAATGTCGTTGGCGGTAGCGACCACGAAAGCGGCAGAATCTTTTTCCTGAAGCCACGTTAAAAAGCTTCCGAACAGCCGGGTAGTTACTTCGGCCCCGCTGCCGTCCCCGCCGATTCCTGCAAAAGCTTTTTCCAGCTCGTCGATCCAAAGGACGCAGGGAGAGACGGCCTCGGCCAGCTGAATGGCCCGGCGCATATTGTTCTCCGATTCCCCCACGTATTTTCCCAACAGCCGCCCCATATCCAAACGCAGAAGGGGAATGTTGAACAGCTTGGCGGCGGCTTTAGCGCTCAGCGATTTGCCGCAGCCGGGGACCCCGGCAATCAGTACGCCCTTCGGCATATCCACGCCGAACGCCCTTGCTTCATCAATGCGGGCCAGTACCGCTGCTTTCCGTTCCAGCCACCGCTTTAGATTCTCCAGACCGCCGATATCGGACATACGCTCCCGCATGGGAACCATTTCCAATATTCCGGCCTTGCGTATCATCTGCCGTTTCTGCTCAAAAATCAATGTAATATGGTTTCTGGTCAATTCACCGCCCTGTGCGTAGGCCAGTTGCAAAACATTTCGAATCTCAAGCTCGGAAAGACCCTTCAGGGCGTCAGCGAATTCCTTTTCCAGCGCTTCCGATATCTGTATAGCTCCGTCCGCACAGAAAGCCTGTATGATACTGCGGATCTCATTGACAGTCAAATAGTCCATTTCCAGCACGGTGACGTACTTCTCCAGCTCTTCCGGGATTCTCAGTACGGGCGATACGATAAAAATTGTTGTATCCGACTCTCCGCTGTAGATTCGCTCCGCCAGCTTTTTCAGCCGGACCATCACCGCCGGTTCCTCCATAAAGACCGATATATTTCGGAAAACCAGGACCTGCTGCCTTTGATAGCTCATCCTGTCATCCAGAATATCCGGCAGCGAATACAGCGACAGATCATAGGCGGCCTCACCGGTACGCAGGTCGCAGATACGGTCAGTGCCGTCCCATTCCAGGACTTGGGGAATACCGGCAGAAATATTGCGGATAATTTCCTTCGCTTTTTCTTCCTCAAACGTATGGATATAGAGAATCGGGAAGGCGGCGTACATATAACTGCGTATCTGTTCTTCGATACGACTCATTTCATCCTCCTGAAGCGATCGTCTCCTTTAAGTAGTGACTGAGTGAATCCGGCGACACCGCGTACAACAGCAAAAACATCGCGGCGGCCACCAATGCGATCAGAATTAGGATTGGCAGATTCGTTCTCCGGAGTTTTTTTTTCACGAACCAGGTTCCTTCTTTTTCTATTGTTTTGTCCAGGTCTGTTTGGGCCGTTCTTTCCGTTGGAAGTACTTCCTCCAGATGGAAGCCGTCCAATTTCAAAGCCTGTATCAGCTGGTTTAGATCTTCTTTCTCTTTTCTGCAAAGCAGTTTCAGGAACGTCCCCTTCCTGTCATTTATCTCTCCACGCTGCGCACGCAGTGACAGCTTCAGCAGTTTTGCAGCCTTCTCCCCGCGGATCTGAAAACCAAATTCAGAATTTGGGTCGGGCTGTATCGTACCCCTGACCGCCTCGGCGATTTCACAGTCAGAGACATCCCCGCCCCGGAAGCATTTTTGAAACTCAGCCTCCCGGCCGGTGACAACGGCAAAATTGATGTAATACATTTCCGGTTCGTCTGGACCTTTTCCCTGTGCGGTCAGCCCTTTGAGCAAAAAGAAAAATTCATTGGATTCATTGGGCTCCGGCGGATACTGATATGCACGCCGGACGGCGCGCAGGTCGAAGCAGCGCTGGATCAATTCACTGACATTCTGCTTTTCCAGCGCAAGCAATCCCATATTCTGACCTGCATTGGTCAGTTTCCCGAGCTGAAAGCCTGTGGGAGAGCCTGTATAGGAACAGTAATAATAGATTTCCATATATCTGCCTTTCTGCGTTACGGCTTCTGGTTCAGATCGATCCAATTGCAGCTGCTGACAATTTCATATCCGTTGTCGGAATGCAGCGTCTCGCTGATTTTTTCGCAGAGGACCTGATATTCTCCGAGATACTCTTCCGCAGACGGCCAGTGCAGGATATTTTCCTGGAATGCGTTCTGTATCCCGGAAAACAGGCCGCCCTTTTCCTTTGCCCGTTTCGCCATTGCCAGCGTATACGCTAAAATATAGAACAACGGCTGTTCGCAGAACTGGGGATTAGGCGCATCGCCTGCGTTATCGGTAAAGATATAGTTGGCCTGACGGGGAATTTTTTCTTTATCCTCTATGATATCCCCATTTTCGTCCCGTTCAAAATCGCTGAAAACAGCGTCTCCCAGTGTAAAGACTGGTGTGATTGCGGCAAAGCACTCGCTCGACTTCGTAAGATAATCCAGCAGCGGCGCGTAGGCGGATTTGATCGCATTGCAGACCTGCAACATTTTCTTGCTGTTCCGGCCGGTCGGATTCCGGTATTTTTCGCATTTGATCGGCACAAACAGAATCATTCCCGGCTCTCCGTTTGCAAAACCGGTCTGGATCAGGGCATTTGAAATTTCATCGCAGTTGTTGCGATGCCGGTTGTATCTTCCTTTTTCTTCCATCATATACGGCGTGTCAACGGCAATAATAATAATCCGGCTTTTTTCGACAATTTCCTTGAGATCATCCCGACGATTGAGCAGCCACTCGCCGGGATAGTCATGAAAGATCAGGTTGATATGTCCGCTGTCCTTCGTCCGTTTCGGACTGCGCAGGCCGATGCAAAAGGAGTATTGGGCAACTTCGCTGGTCGGCGTGGAATCCGGATGAAAGGACCGTCCTCTGCGGTCGATGAAATAGGCGTCCATCTCGGATTTCTTTTCCCGCAGCGTTTGCAGCGTCATATCGTCGTCGCTGTAGCAGGTGATATTGGTATACTTATAGATCGTTCTTTGAAGGCAGTCCTCCATTGCCGCCAGAACGCTGGTCTTTCCGCAGCGCCGTCCTCCCATCATGACCACATGGATTTCCAGGTTTTTGCCGGCCGCGGGCCTTTTGTTTCCTTCCGCGGGCTTGTTTCCCAAGTTCTGGAATACCGACAGGAAATCCGGCATATCGGGCATTTTCATGGTGTAAGCTCCTCTCTATTTTACTTAATGAAGAAATACCGTTCCTCTGCGCAGGCGCGGACACCGGCGGTAAAATCGTTCCACTCCTCATGGGCGTACTGATCTTTTTGGTAGCTGCGGTATTCCTCCGGCCACATGACAGGAATCAAGCCCTCGTATAGATAACGCCACTCCCGTTCCATGTTGCTGTGGGCCTCTCCAGCATTGGTAATGCGGTCAAAAAAGTCTCTGACAACGGCAAAAAGAGCTTCGTTTGGGAAGACATAGTGGGATTCCAGTTCCGCTCGGATATCGTCGTGAACAGACTTGACAATATCCTTCAGCACCGCACGCACCTCCTCCGCCAATTGGGGCTTGTCGGGGGACATGGGGTTGTCTTTAATTGTTTTGATGGTCGGGATTTCTCCGCGCATACTCCAGTCGAGAGGAGTCAGACAGATGCGCACCTTATAAATCAGGAAATTCTCCATCCGCAGGTCAAACGCCCGCAGCGCCTTCAGCGCGCCGTAAATCCGCTGGAATTCAGGATTGTCCTCCAGCCGTTCCATCATGGCGTCCAGCCACTGTTCCGGGTCGTCCGTCTCCTCCACCACAAAGCCGAGACGCCCTATGTCCTCCGCCGCCAGCAGGTGGACCACGCTGCGCTTCATCTCCAGCACCATCTCATGCAGCGTAGGATTCAGGTCCAGAAAATCATTAATAATATGGACGCGAATTTTTTCTGCCAGCGTTTCCAGAATATCGAACGTGTGTATCATTCCGTCGTTGAGCATTGTGATGATCTCGTCCGTCTTGGGGACGCACAGCAGCGTGTTTTTCAGTTTGATTTCTGCACGATCCTCCAACAGAGTGCAAGGCTGGCCGCACTCCATCCCATACCGCCGGTACAGCTCGCGCACCTCGTTGGTCATATGCTGTGTTGTGGGGGTGAAGTACTTCTGTTCAAATTCATGCTGTATGTTACGGTTGATCGAGAACCGCAGCGAACCCTCAATCCGGCTGCTGATTTTCTTGAACTCGTTCTCCAGCTCCGCAAGCTGCTCATTAGTGCGCCGAATCAGAAAAGCGTCTATTTCCGCCAGATGGGCCGACATTTGATTCAGAACCGGCAGCAGCAGTTCTGTTTCCACCTCATCCTGCCGCCAGCAGTTCACGTTCAGGCACTGTGCTACCGGTAGGTCCTGTTTGCTGAGCTGCTCCATGATCTCGGGGATCTGCCCGCTGTTCTGACCTTTCCCTTCTTCCACGCGGTTAATCAGCCAGAACAGCATTTGCCTTGCATACTCCGGGCCTACTTCGTCCGATATTTTCGAGATGGTCGTGTAATCGTCTTTTGTCAGGCGCGGGCGGCACGGGTCCGGGCGCAGCATATAGATAATCGCGTCGCTGTCCTGCCGGACGGTCTCCAACATGGCGTCCTCAACGCCCAGGGAAGTGGCCCCGATGCCGATGGTGTCCTCCAGGACGATCTTTCCGCACTGCGCACAGGGGAAGGACGCAAGAATTCTGGCCTCCTTGACGCCCAGATAGCGGAAATATTTGTGTGACGTATCGCCGCATTGGTACTGGGCGATATAGGACTCGATCTCCGCCTCCGGCACCATGACATGACGGCCCAGCAGTTCGCGCAGCTCCCCGGCGTGCCGGACGTATTTTTCGAGGTGGTTCAGCAGGGAAGTTTCGACGGCCTGGGTATAGGGGACCTGCTTTGCCAGCTCGGGGAATCTCTGCGCCAGCGAAACGACGCCCTCCATCGAGAAGACGTTGTAGGTGGCCGTTTTGAAAATTGTCTCCAGATATTTATTGATAATCGCGAAATATTCCGATTCCGAATAGAACGTGATTTCCGCTTTTGTTTCCGCGCCGGGACTGTTCGATATGACGGATTTCGCGCCGGTACAGTCCGAGCCGTCGGCGGAGGGGATGATGCTGCCGGGCAGTCCGCTGATTTTTTGCAGAACCAGACTCTTTCCCTGTCCGGCCCGTCCGACAAAGCTGATATGAACCTCATCCCGCTCAAAGCGCTTATACAGGTCCTTCAGAAGCTGTTCCGTGCGCATATACTTGTCGTAAAATTTGTCTGTGGAGATTGACTCCAGTTTTTCGGCAAATTCCTGATTTGCCTGCATCATTGCCCCCACACCGCCGTCCTGAGCCGATGCGCTGCGGAAGCGGTCGAGCCGTTCGATCAGGCTTTTTGCGGCGGCCGTCCGCTCCATCGACGCCTCAATTTTGGGCAGCTGTTTCTTGCGCGCTGCAATGATTTTATCAATTTTCTGAGGGATATCCATTTATCTTCCTCCTATAAAATGATAGACCGGTTCGTATCAAGTGAGATGCGCGGCCCGTACTGCCTCTGTTGCAGGCAGAACCTCAACCTGCTTTGTAAACAGTTCCGTCCGCTGTTTCCGGCAAGATTCTGCAAAGTTCAGCAGAAACCTCTTATTATCACATAATATACATGAAATAGAAACACATGTCAATCGTATTTTTCACATATTATACTTGTGATAAGAGGTGATGCCTGTGAACGAAATCATTAAATCTCAAATTGGCCTGCGCCTGCGTGAGAAACGGGAGCAGGCTGGCTATACCAGGGAAAAATTAGGGGAATTGTGTTCCTTGAGCCCGCGTTTTATCGCGAATGTTGAGTTTGGCGATTCCACCTTCAGTCTGGATTCGCTGATGACGGTCTGCCGGGTGCTGTCATGCAGCAGTGACTATCTGCTGTTCGGCAAAGAAATTGACAGCGAAGCCTGGGCGGAAACTGCGTCAAAGCTGCGGCAGCTGGATATCAAGTATCAGGAGCCTGTGGAGAAGATTTTGCAGGGCCTGCTGGAAACGATCCTCACAGCGGAAAATTAACGCTGCATCGCTTCCAGAAGCAGCTTCACCGCTGCGGAAAATCCGTCCGTATAGGCATCCTTCAGCATCGCACTGCTTTGACGGATATAGAGCGCTTCTAGCTGCCCCAGCATTCCCTTTTCCCGGTCATCCATCTGATTTTTCAGAGTCTCCCGCAATTTTTCGATCTGTGCGGCTGTCTGTCTGTATACCGGTTCGCCATACAGTGTTTCCTCGCTGAAAAGACGTTCGATCATGCTTGTTCCACCTCCCTCCGCAGTTGTGACAGCTTCTGTCCATGCAGATACAGGGCGGTCAATCTGTGCAGGTCATTTCCGGCGCAGGCTGCGGCATAAGCGGCCAGGTCGTCCCCGATGCAGACCGTCGGCGGCGGGGGGTGGACTGGTGAACTGACAGCACGGTACAGCTTTTCTGTTTCCGCGTCCGTGAACAGGGACAAGTACGCATTTTTCCCCTGTGCAAACAGAATGCCGCGCAGCAAATCATTTTCGCCGTCAAGCAAAATATGAAAGATGAGGCTTAACCGGTGCGGAGAAAAGCTGCCGGTCTCCGCCGCGGACCAAAGCAGCAGATCGCCGGTCAGGCCGAAGAACAGGCCGCAGGGAACCGAACTTCCCTGAATATGCACGCCTGGGCCGGTAACGGTCAGATCGAAGTCACGGATTCTGCAAAACCGGTTTTCATACAGATAATACCCGCCGCCCGGCGTCAGCAGGACGGCCTTTTTGCTGCGCCGCTCCTGTTCGTATTGCTGTAGGAACGCAATCATTCCATCTGCCACAGCATCACCTCCTCTGGACTCTATTCTAGCAAAGCCGCCTGGCTTTACAAGCCGGTTTAGTTCCGAAAAAATCGTTTATTTTTGGAATCAATTCGCTGGTGTTACAGAGAAGCCTGTGATAGAATAAACAGACGACGAAATTATCGCTGTATGGAGGAAGGTGCCAATGTGGAAATGTTGGGAATGTATTGAACGGGCAAAGGGGATCATGCCGGATGAGTATGACCAGATATTGGATAATATGATCGAACGGACCCTGGAGGGGGAAATCATCCCTTTTGATGAATGGCAGGATTTGGTGGATGATCTGAGCGAGGAAGAACCTCCAAGCGCCGCGGAAATTTTACAGGAACATCATCTGACAATGCCCGAATTGGTGATACAGGCCGAGGCTGGCCGGGAGGTTTTTCTGGCCGCGCTGCGTCAATATGATCTGCCCATAGAGAACCGGTTCGAGTTGTGCCGAAAGCTCTGTGAACTTGCGGAAGCACAGCCTTCTGACATGCTGCTGCGGCTGTACTGTGACATTGTGTCGGATAACGGCTTTCTGCTGGACCTGGAGCGTGCTGTGGAGGAGGAAAGCTATCTCTGCTGGCTGTCCGTGCAGGAGAGATCCAGCGAGCTGTATGAATACCTGTCCGGACAGAAAAGGACAGCGGAGCGGTTCCGGGAAACGCTGGAGCAGGTCCAAACCACTCGCCGCGTCCCCGTCAGCCGTGCAAAGGAGGATACACGCCGACAGAATGCGGTCTTTCAAGCATATATGCGGATCTTTGAATTATCCGAGGGCAGCCAGCGGTTTTTAGACAATATTCTGTGGCTGCTCCAGACGGCGGACAGTTCTCCGGCTTTGACGGCAATCAAGCCGCTGTTTCTCTATCGGGTACTGACACGACACGGCAGCCGTTTACGGACCAATGACGGCCTGCGGATCAATTATCGGTCTCTGTGGAAGTATCAAAGGTACATAATCGATCAGGATAACGGGAAAAATTACAAGCGTTATATGCAGTATATCTCCCTTTTTGACGAGCTGTGCGGCATCTTCCAATCTGACAGCCGGGTGGATATCCCGCTGTGTCTCTACGGATTTGACCATCTGTCAAACCTGGGGGAAATTTTGCGATGGTCTCCGCGCAGTCACAATCCATTTGGCATCTCGCTTGCGCCCACCGTGGAAGAGATTATGTTTGAATCGACGTTTTCCTGCTTTGAAAACTCTGCGGATGATAATGTGGTGTGTATGGACTATGATATTTCCTGGAAAGAACTGAACCGGTTCCGCAGCAGTACGGAAAGCCGTTTGGTTCGTGCCGCGAAGCGGATTGATAACTATATGAACCGGCATCTGGACGAATTGCTGACACGCTTTCTGAATGCGGACAGCGTGGGCATCAAGGCGCTTTGCGCCGAAATTTTGGAAGCGGTAAAGCTGCCGGCGGCACAGCAACCCAAAAATATGAAAGAAACGGCACTGTTTCTTGCCGGCATTAACGACTGCCTTATGGAAGCCGTGGATGAGATTGCGGACAACTGTCTGATTCATGCCGGGAATGCGTTGACTAGCGATATAATAGGCTGAAAAAATGACCGCCATACTGGTATTCTCTCCAGCATGGCGGTCAGCTTGTCTTCATATAAAATTACTCTGTCTGAAGGCGGCACTATGCGATGCCATATCAATTACAAACTGCTCTGCCAACTCGCAGACGAAATAAATCAAAAAGAGGAATTTTCTGTTGTTTTATTTCAATATATGATGTATAATGCAAGAAAGATGTTAGATACATTTCTATTAAGATATAGAAAGCGGTGTGGTATGGCACGCGGAAAAAAAGCGGCAAAGCTGCTGACACCAGATGAAAAACTGAACCAGGCGCTTGTTCCAGCGGAAAAACAACCATATTCGATTCCTAAAAATTGGTGTTGGGTCAGACTGGACAAACTATATGAAATAAATCCAAAGGTTACTGCTGATGATACTGTTCCAGCGTCGTTTGTTCCTATGGAGCGAATTGAGGCTGGTATGACAGGCCGGTTTACCTTTGAAATACAGTCATGGGGAAAAGCCAGAAAGAACCATACTCAATTTGCGGATGGGGATGTAGCGTTTGCAAAGATTAGTCCTTGCTTTGAGAATCAAAAATCAATGGTAGTCCAAGGGTTGACGAATGGTATTGGCGGTGGTACAACAGAGCTAATTATTTTACGGCAAGCTTACATGAATCAAAAATATACATTTCTGCTTGTTTCAACAGAGGATTTTATATCTCGCGGCTGTGCTACTTATAGTGGGACTGTTGGACAACAGCGAATCAGTATGGATTTTGTGAAATCGTATCCTGTCCCCGTCCCCCCTCTGACTGAGCAATACCGCATTGTTGACCGCATTGAAAGCCTGTTTGCCAAGCTGGATGAGGCGAAGGAAAAGGCACAGGCGGTTGTGGACGGCTTTGAACTGCGGAAAGCTGCGATTCTGCATAAGGCGTTTACGGGGGAATTGACAGAGCAATGGAGAAAAGAAAATGGTGTTGGGCTAGATAGTTGGGAACGAAACAGATATTCTGAGTTTTGTAATATTGTTCGTGGCGGTTCTCCCAGACCAGCAGGAAGTCCAGAGTTTTATGATGGGGATATTCCATTTATGAAAGTAGCCGATATTACAAGAAATTCTGGTCCTTATGGAAATTCAACTGAGTATACAATTAAAGAAGCAGGACTAAAAAAGACACGAATGGTACAAGCAACAAGCAAATACATTGTTGCTAACTAACAGTGGTGCAACGTTAGGCGTTCCGGCAATATGTACTTTTGACACTACTTTTAATGATGGAATTGCGGCTTTTCTAGGATTAAACCCTGAATGTTTACTTTTCCACTATTATTTTTGGATGAGCAAGACTAGCGAACTAAGAGGAATCAATAAGGGGGCCGCACAGCCGAACCTAAATACAAACATTATCGGAGCTGTTGAGATTAATATGCCCGGAGAAACGGAGCAAAAAGAAATAGTTCGTATACTTGATAAGCTCCTAGAAAAAGGACAGCAGGCCAAAGAAGCCGCCGAAGCAGTCCTCGACCAGATCGACACCATGAAAAAGGCGATATTAGCCCGTGCGTTCCGTGGTGAGCTGGGAACCAATGACCCAGAGGAGGAATGGGCGGGGGAA